>NZ_APIO01000039.1:0-231901 GCF_000408945.1 Pseudomonas sp. G5(2012) | reverse complement strand
GCTGGGGATTGTGATAAAGGGCCGGGCTTTGCTGGGTCCCGGCTGGGCCGGTGATGTGCGCGAGCCGTACGCCAGTGTCATCGCCGCGATCAACGCCAGCGGCCTTCCGGTGGTGGCGGTGGATATCCCCTCCGGGCTATGCGCTGATACCGGGCGCATCCTCGGTTGTGCCGTGCGAGCCGATCTGACGGTAACCTTTATCGGCTTGAAGTTGGGGTTATTCACCGGCGACGCGGCAAATGTGGTGGGCGAGCGGGTGTTCAATGACCTGCACGCCGATCCCCGGCTGCTCGAGGGGGCGCCGATTACCGCCCGACGCCTGACAGCCGGCAACCTGCCGCGCCTGGCCGCCCGCAGGGGCGCTTCCCATAAGGGCCAGTTCGGCCACGTATTGCTGATCGGTGGCGATCGCGGGCTGGGCGGGGCAATCCTGTTGAGCGCGCAAAGTGCATTGCGCAGCGGCGCGGGCATGGTGTCGCTGGCGACCCGCCCCGAGCATGTGCCGGCTGCCCTGGCCCGGATCCCCGAGGCGATGGCGCTGGGCGCTGCGTCGGCCAATCAACTGATGGATTTGCTTCAAAAGGTGTCCGTACTGGTGGTCGGCCCTGGACTGGGGCAGGGTGCATGGGGGAGAAGCTTGTTGTCGGCCGCCGCCAACGCACCCCTGCCGCAAGTCTGGGACGCCGATGCGCTGAACCTGCTGGCGGAAGGCCGGGTGAGCTTGCCCAAGGGGTGCGTGATCACGCCGCATCCGGGAGAAGCCGCTCGGTTGCTGGGACTCAGCACTGCCCAGGTTCAGGCCGATCGCCCCGCGGCGGCCCATGCACTGAGCAAAAAATACACAGCAGTGGTGGTGCTCAAGGGGGCCGGCAGTCTGATCGCCTGTCCTGACGGGCGGCTTGCCGTGTGTCATCAAGGTCATCCGGCAATGGCTGCCGCCGGTCTGGGCGACGTGCTGGCGGGTCTGGTGGGTGCGCTGCTGGCCCAGGGCATGGACGCGTTCGATGCGACTTGCCTGGCCGTCTGGCTACACGCCAATGCCGGTGAACGCCAAGGTAAATTCGGCCGTGGACTGGCGGCCAGTGATTTGATACCAGCCATTCGTCAGTTGTTGGAGGAGCAAGCACCGTGTCTGAAGTAACCCTGTACCTGGCCGATGAGCAGGCCATGAGCGACTTTGGCGCACGTATCGCCCGTATCACCGAGGGGCATGGCCTGATCTTCCTCGAAGGTAATCTGGGGATGGGGAAAACCACATTGTCCCGGGGTATCATTCGTGGTTTGGGGCATGTCGGGGCGGTCAAAAGCCCGACCTTCACCCTGGTCGAACCCTATGAGATCGGCGACATTCGTGCCTTCCATTTCGACTTGTATCGCCTGGTCGATCCGGAGGAGCTGGAATTTCTCGGCATCCGCGACTATTTCGAGGACGATGCGCTGTGCCTGATCGAATGGCCCGATAAAGGTGCAGGCTTTTTGCCAAAGCCCGACCTGACCATTACCATTAGCCCGCGAGACAGCGGGCGTTCGCTGAAAATTTTACCCAGGGGTTCGCGTGGCGAGGCCTGGTGTGCCGCTTTGGCATTGGAATCCAAATAGATGATGGGGTTAGGTATGCGCTTTCGCGCGTTGGTTGCTGCCGTAGGGGTGATGTTTCTGGCGGTGACCGTCGACGCTGTGGCCGAGACGAAGGTCAACAGTGTTCGCCTGTGGCGGGCTCCGGACAACACGCGGCTGGTGTTCGACCTGTCCGGTCCGGTGCAGCACAGCGTCTTTACGCTGACGGCCCCGGATCGCCTGGTCATCGACATCAATGGCGCGAGCCTCGGTGCGCCGTTGAACGTCAACTCGTCCAACACCCCGATCACCGCGATGCGCTCGGCACAACGTACGCCGATCGACTTGCGGGTGGTCATCGACCTGAAAAAGGCGGTGACGCCAAAAAGCTTCTCCTTGGCGCCCAACGCCCAGTATGGCAATCGCCTGGTGGTCGATCTGTTCGATAACCCGGCCGATGCCGCGCCACCGCCACCAGTGCCGACGCCATCGGTGGCCACGGTGCCGGCCGTTCCGGTCACGCCATCCGAACCTTCGATCAAGCTGCCTCCCGCACCGGCCGGCAAGCGCGACATCGTTGTGGTAATCGATGCCGGTCACGGTGGTGAAGACCCGGGCGCCTCCGGCTCCCGTGGTCAGCGCGAGAAGGACGTGGTGCTGCAGATCGCCCGTGAAACGCAGCGCCAGGTCAATGGCATGAAAGGCTTTCGCGCGGAGCTGACGCGCACCGGCGACTATTTCATTCCATTGCGTGGCCGTACGGAAATTGCCCGCAAGAAAGGCGCCGACCTGTTTGTCTCGATTCACGCCGACGCCGCGCCTTCTGCCGCGGCGTTCGGTGCCTCGGTGTTCGCCCTGTCCGATCGTGGTGCCACTTCGGAAACCGCGCGCTGGCTGGCTGACAGCGAAAACCGTTCGGACCTGATCGGGGGTGCCGGCAACGTCAGTCTCGACGATAAGGACCGCATGCTGGCTGGCGTATTGCTCGATCTGTCGATGACCGCGTCCCTGACCTCCAGCCTGAACGTCGGCCAGAAAGTGCTGAGCAACATCGGCCGGGTCACGCCACTGCACAAGCAACGCGTCGAGCAGGCCGGGTTCATGGTGCTGAAGTCGCCGGACATCCCGTCGATCCTGGTCGAAACCGGGTTTATCTCCAACGCCAACGAAGCCTCGAAGCTGGCTGCGTCGAGCCACCAGCAGGCGCTGGCGCGCTCCATCAGCAGCGGCGTGCGCCAGTTCTTCCAGCAGAATCCGCCACCGGGCACTTACATTGCCTGGCTGCGTGATTCCGGAAAAATCGCTCAAGGTCCTCGTGACCATCGGGTAAACCCGGGCGAGACGCTGGCGATGATCGCGGTGCGCTATCAAGTGTCCCCAGCGACCCTGCGCAGTGCCAACAACCTGTCGAGCGATGAGCTCAAGATCGGCCAGCACCTGACCATCCCAGGCACTGAACTGGCGGCCAAGGAATGAACGAAGTCGTGAACAACAGCGCTCGCATCGAGCTGCTCAGCCCACGGTTGGCGAACCAGATCGCCGCTGGCGAAGTGGTTGAACGGCCGGCTTCGGTGATCAAGGAGTTGCTGGAAAACAGCCTCGACTCCGGCGCCAAGCGCATCGATGTCGACGTGGAGCAGGGTGGCGTCAAGTTGCTCCGGGTGCGCGACGATGGCAGCGGCATTTCCGCCGATGACCTGCCGCTGGCCCTGGCGCGACACGCCACCAGCAAGATCCGCAACCTGGAAGATCTTGAACAGGTCATGAGCCTGGGCTTTCGCGGTGAGGCATTGGCATCGATCAGTTCGGTTGCGCGCCTGACCCTGACGTCGCGCACCCGCGATGCCGAGCAGGCCTGGCAAGTCGAGACCGAGGGCCGTGACATGGCGCCGCGGGTGCAGCCTGCGGCTCATCCGGTGGGTACCTCGGTCGAGGTGCGCGACCTGTTCTTCAATACTCCGGCACGCCGCAAGTTTCTCAAGACCGAAAAAACCGAATTCGATCATCTGCAGGAAGTCATCAGGCGCCTGGCCCTGGCGCGGTTCGACGTGGCCTTTCATCTGCGTCATAACGGCAAGACCATCCTCAGCCTGCACGAAGCCCGCGACGATGCAGCTCGCGCCCGGCGCGTGGCGGCCATTTGCGGACCCGGGTTCCTGGAGCAGGCGCTACCGATCGAAATCGAGCGCAATGGCCTGCATCTGTGGGGCTGGGTAGGGTTGCCGACCTTCAACCGCAGCCAGGCGGACTTACAGTATTTCTTTGTCAATGGTCGTGCCGTGCGCGACAAGCTGGTGGCACACGCCGTGCGCCAGGCTTATCGCGACGTATTGTTCAACGGCCGGCATCCGACGTTCGTGCTGTTCTTCGAGGTCGACCCGACGGGCGTCGATGTCAACGTGCACCCCACCAAGCACGAAGTGCGCTTCCGTGAAGGGCGCATGGTTCACGATTTTCTCTATGGCACCCTGCACCGTGCCTTGGGCGATGTGCGGCCGGACGATCATCTGGCAGCACCGGTTGCGACAGCCGCAGTGCGGCCTACCGGCCTCGAGGCCGGTGAGTTCGGCCCGCAGGGTGAGATGCGCCTGGCCGCCAATGCGCTGCTGGAACAGCCTCAGGCACAGCCTTCGTTCAATGCGCCCGCCGGTTCGGGGGCAGGGGCTGGATATCAATATCAATACACCCCGCGTCCCCAGTCAGCTGTTCCGGTTGCAGAAGCACAGGCCGCCTATCGCGAATTCTTCGCGCCGTTGCCCGAGGCCAATGCGGTAGCGCTGCCAGCTGGTCAGGACGACATTCCGCCGCTGGGCTACGCGCTGGCGCAGCTCAAAGGCATCTACATCCTTTCGGAAAACGCCCAGGGGCTGGTGCTGGTAGACATGCATGCCGCTCATGAGCGGATCATGTACGAACGCCTGAAAGTCGCCATGGCCAGCGAAGGCTTGAGCGGGCAACCGCTGCTGGTGCCCGAAACCCTGGCACTCAGTCAACGTGAAGCCGATTGCGCCGAAGAGCATGTTGCCTGGTTCCAGCGCCTGGGCTTCGAACTGCAGCGCCTCGGCCCGGAAACCCTGGCCATTCGGCAGATACCAGCCTTGCTCAAACAGGCTGAGGCCAATCGACTGGTGGGTGACGTGTTAGCCGACTTGATGGAATATGGCACCAGCGACCGGATTCAGGCGCACCTCAACGAATTGCTCGGCACCATGGCCTGCCATGGCGCGGTCCGGGCCAATCGGCGCCTGGCCCTGCCGGAAATGAACGGTCTGCTGCGCGACATGGAAAACACCGAGCGCAGCGGTCAATGCAACCATGGCCGACCGACCTGGACCCAGCTGGGCCTGGACGATCTGGACAAACTGTTCTTGCGCGGTCGTTGATGAACCAGTTCCCCCCTGCGATTTTCCTGATGGGCCCGACCGCCGCCGGCAAGACCGACCTGGCCATCGAGCTCACCAAAGTGCTGCCCTGCGAGCTGATCAGTGTCGATTCGGCGCTGGTCTACCGCGGCATGGACATTGGTACCGCCAAGCCATCAAAAGAGCTGTTGGCAGAGTTCCCGCACCGTTTGATCGATATTCTCGACCCGGCCGAGGCCTACTCGGCGGCAGATTTCCGTCGCGATGCCCTGCAAGCCATGGCCGAGATCACCGCGCGGGGAAAAATTCCGCTGCTGGTCGGCGGCACAATGCTCTATTACAAGGCTTTGGTTGAAGGGCTTGCGGATATGCCGGCCGCCGACCCGGAGGTCCGTGCGCAGATCGAGGAAGAGGCTGCACGCCTTGGCTGGCAGGCACTGCACGAGCAATTGGCGGTTATTGACCCGGTTTCCGCGGCACGTATTCATCCGAACGATCCGCAGCGTTTGAGTCGAGCGTTGGAAGTTTACCGTGTCAGCGGTCAGAGCATGACTGCGCTTCGCTTGCGACAATCTGCGCAAAGTACTGAAGCAGCCGCTTCGGGACGGCAACAATTGCCCTATACTGTCGCGAACTTGGCCATTGCTCCGGCGAATCGCCAGGTATTGCACGACCGAATTAAACAAAGATTCACCTTAATGTTGGAACAGGGATTCATCGACGAGGTCCTAGCCCTGCGTAATAGAAGTGACCTGCATACAGGGTTGCCGTCTATACGTGCGGTGGGCTACCGCCAAGTCTGGGATTACCTGGATGGCAAGCTGACGTCAGCCGAGATGCAGGAGCGTGGAATCATTGCCACGCGCCAATTGGCGAAGCGCCAGTTCACCTGGCTTCGCAGTTGGGCTGATTTACACTGGCTGGACAGTCTCGATTGCGACAATCTGCCGCGCGCCTTGAAATACCTGGGGACCATCTCCATATTGAGCTGAGTCCTTGCAATTGCCGTCTATCCTTGGGGGTGGGGCGGCCAAAGCCATCTGATTACCTATTTTTTTATATTGAATCCTTAAAGGAGTGCGGCACATGTCAAAAGGGCATTCGCTACAAGACCCTTACTTGAATACTTTACGTAAAGAGAAAGTTGGGGTGTCCATCTACCTGGTCAACGGGATTAAACTGCAAGGTACGATCGAGTCTTTCGACCAATTCGTTATCCTGCTGAAAAACACCGTCAGCCAAATGGTCTACAAACACGCTATCTCTACAGTAGTGCCGGTTCGTCCAATTCGTCTGCCTAGCGCAACCGAATCCGAAGCAGGTGATGCTGAGCCAGGTAACGCCTGATAGGAGTCTCCTTTGTTCTTTGAGCGCCACGGTGGTGGTGAACGGGCCATTCTCGTTCACTTGGATGGACAGGACCCTGAGGCGCGCGAAGATCCGCAGGAGTTTCAGGAGTTGGCAATTTCGGCTGGCGCCGAGACCGTCGCGTTTTTCAACGTGCCGCGTCATCGGCCATCCGCCAAATACCTGATTGGCAGTGGCAAGGTCGAGGAATTACGCGACCTGGTCAAAGCCGAGCAGGTAGATCTGGTGATTTTCAATCACACCCTCACGCCCAGTCAGGAACGTAACCTCGAACGCGCTTTCGAGTGTCGCGTGATCGACCGTACGGGTCTGATTCTCGATATCTTCGCCCAACGCGCCCGCACCCATGAAGGCAAGCTCCAGGTTGAACTGGCCCAGCTTGAATACATGAGTACGCGGCTGGTTCGCGGCTGGACTCACCTTGAGCGGCAGAAGGGTGGTATCGGCTTGCGCGGTCCGGGTGAAACCCAGCTGGAAACCGACCGGCGTCTGTTGCGGGTTCGCCTGCGGCAGATCAAGGGGCGCCTGGAAAAGGTCCGCAGCCAGCGCGAGCAGTCGCGTCGTGGCCGCAAACGGGCTGACATACCGACGGTTTCACTGGTGGGCTACACCAACGCCGGCAAGTCGACGTTGTTCAACTCGGTGACCGATTCCGAAGTTTTCGCCGCCGACCAACTCTTCGCCACCCTCGACCCGACCTTGCGCCGACTCGAACTCGATGACCTCGGGCCGATCGTGCTGGCCGACACCGTGGGTTTCATTCGTCACCTGCCGCACAAGCTGGTCGAGGCATTTCGGGCTACGCTCGAAGAGTCGAGCAATTCCGATCTGCTGCTGCATGTGATCGACTCCCATGAACCCGAGCGCATGGCCCAGATTGAACAGGTCATGGTGGTGCTTGGGGAGATCGGGGCTCAAGACTTGCCGATCCTGGAGGTCTATAACAAACTCGATTTGCTCGAGGGCGTGGAGCCGCAGATCCAGCGCGATGCCGATGGCAAGCCGCAGCGGGTCTGGTTGTCGGCCAAGGACGGTACAGGTCTGGACCTGCTCAGGCAGGCCGTGGCCGAGCTGCTTGGGGATGATTTGTTTGTTGGCACCTTGCGCTTGCCCAACCGATTTGCTCGACTGCGTGCGCAGTTCTTCGAACTCGGGGCGGTACAGAAGGAAGAACATGACGACGAAGGCATCAGTTTGCTGGCCGTTCGTTTGCCACGCGCCGAGTTGAATCGGCTGGTGAGCCGCGAAGGTTTGCAACCGGTGGAATTCATCGAGCAACACACTTTGCAATAAAAGCCTGAGAAAGCGGTTGTGCCGTGGTGACAGGCATTCTGTAGCATTGGTCGGCGCGCCGTGGGTGCGTCTTTGCTTTATCAGATGGAGAGCGCTATGGCTTGGAATGAGCCGGGTGGCAACTCGAATAATCAGGATCCTTGGGGTGGCAAGCGTCGTAATAACGGCGACCGCAAGGGGCCGCCGGATCTCGACGAGGCCTTCCGAAAGCTGCAGGAAAGCCTGAATGGGTTGTTCGGTGGTGGCAAGAAACGCGGGGATGATGGTGGTGGTTCGGGCAAGAGCGGCGGCTTCGGCGGCCTGCTGGGCATCGGCCTGGTCGTATTGGCAGCCGTTTGGCTGTACAGCGCGGTCTATGTCGTCGACGAGCAGGAGCAAGCCGTGGTGCTGCGCTTCGGCAAGTACTACGAAACCGTCGGCCCCGGCCTGAATATCTACTTCCCGCCGATCGACAAGAAGTACATGGAAAACGTCACGCGTGAGCGTGCGTACACCAAGCAAGGTCAAATGCTGACTGAAGACGAAAACATCGTCGAAGTGCCGCTGACCGTGCAGTACAAGATCAGCAACCTGCAGGACTTCGTGCTGAGCGTCGATCAGCCGGAAATCAGCCTGCAGCACGCGACCGACAGCGCCCTGCGCCATGTGGTGGGTTCCACCGCGATGGACCAGGTGTTGACCGAAGGTCGTGAATTGATGGCCAGCGAGATCAAGGAGCGCCTGCAACGCTTCATGGATACCTATCGCACCGGTATCACCGTTACCCAGGTGAACGTACAGAGTGCAGCGGCACCGCGCGAAGTACAGGAAGCCTTCGATGACGTGATCCGCGCCCGTGAAGACGAGCAGCGTTCGCGCAACCAGGCTGAAACCTATGCCAACGGCGTCGTGCCGGAAGCTCGTGGTCAGGCCCAGCGCATCCTTGAAGATGCCAATGGCTACCGTGACGAAACCGTCTCGCGTGCCAAGGGTGAGGCCGATCGCTTCACCAAGCTGGTCGCCGAGTACCGCAAGGCACCTGAAGTCACCCGCCAGCGTCTGTACCTGGACACCATGCAGGAAGTCTTCAGTAATACCAGCAAGGTTCTCGTGACCGGTAACAAGAATGGCCAGAGCAACCTGCTGTACCTGCCGCTGGACAAAATGGTCGAAAGTGGTCGCAGCACCAGCACCCAGGTGACCGGCGCGGCAGCCACCAGCAATGAAGCGAATGCGCGTGCGGCAGCTGATCTGCAGCAACAGCAAGCACGTACCAGGGAGAGTCGCTGATGAGCAATAAATCGCTGATCGCCCTTATTGTCGGCGTCGTCGTGGCGATCGCAGCCTGGAACTGCTTCTACATCGTGGCTCAGACCGAGCGTGCGGTGTTGCTGCAGTTCGGTCGCGTGGTCCAGGCCGATGTTCAGCCAGGCCTGCATGTGAAGGTGCCTTACGTTAACCAGGTGCGTAAATTTGATGCTCGCCTGATGACGCTGGATGCACCGACGCAACGCTTCCTGACGCTGGAAAAGAAGGCCGTGATGGTCGATGCGTTCGCCAAGTGGCGGGTGAAGGACGCCGAGCGTTTCTACACCGCGACTTCCGGTCTGAAGCAGATTGCCGACGAGCGTCTGTCCCGTCGTCTCGAATCGGGCCTGCGTGACCAGTTCGGTAAGCGCACCTTGCACGAAGTCGTGTCCGGTGAGCGTGATGCGCTGATGGCGGATATCACCGCTTCGCTGAACAAGATGGCTGAAAAGGAGCTGGGCATCGAGGTTGTCGATGTTCGGGTCAAGACCATCGACTTGCCGAAGGAAGTGAACCGCAGCGTGTTCGAACGTATGAGCACCGAGCGTGAACGTGAAGCTCGCGAGCATCGCGCCAAGGGTAACGAGCTGGCTGAAGGCATCCGTGCCGACGCCGATCGTCAACGTCGCGTGCTGTTGGCTGAAGCCTATCGTGAATCCGAAGAGATTCGCGGTGATGGTGATGCTGAGGCCGCTTCGATCTACTCCAAGGCCTACGGTCAGGATCAGGAGTTCTACGCGTTCTACCGTAGCCTGCGTGCCTACCGTGAAAGCTTCGCGAACAAATCCGACGTCATGGTCCTGGACCCAAGCAGTGACTTCTTCCATTACCTGGAAAAAGCCAAGCCTTGATACAACGTTGACCTGATTCATCCCGCCGGGCGGCTAATACCTCTGGCGGGGTGATCCTTTGGGAAAACGTGTGTATGATGCGGCAGCCGGGAAATTCCCGGCTTTTTTGCGTCTGCATGTTTGAATGCTGTTTTGTGCAGGTGCCCGAGCTGAATGCTCGACAGGTTTTTCGAGGAAAGTGATTGGCGAAGCCGGTAACAGGCGTTTCGCTTCGTTGCTCCTGCGCCTGATTTATGAACATGGGCTGATCATTTTCTGCTTCACTCAAGGCTCGGCCGCAGGCTGGCCGCCCGGATACAGGGGAAGGCGTAATGGCAACGGTAGACCGCTGGCTATTGCCAGATGGCATCGAAGAAGTACTGCCACCGGAAGCGGCGCGTATTGAAGTAGCGCGTCGCCAGGTGTTGGATCTGTTCCAGAGCTGGGGTTACGAGTTTGTCGTGACTCCCCATATCGAGTACCTGGAGTCCCTGCTGACCGGCGCGGGCCAGGACCTGGATCTGCGTACCTTCAAGGTCATCGACCCGCAATCGGGCCGGCAGATGGGGTTCCGTGCCGACATCACGCCGCAAGTGGCGCGCATCGATGCGCATACCTTGCGCCGCGAAGGGCCAAGTCGCCTGTGCTACGCCGGTAGCGTACTGCATGCCCAGCCACGTGCCTTGTCGTCCTCGCGCAGCCCGATCCAGTTGGGTGCCGAGTTGTATGGCGATGCCAGCCCGAGCAGCGACGTGGAAGTCATCAGCCTGATGCTCGCCATGCTGCAACTGGCCGATGTACCGGATGTCCACATGGACCTGGGGCATGTCGGTATCTACCGCGGCCTGGCCCGCGCCGCCGGTCTGTCCGGTGAAGTTGAACAGCAGTTGTTCGATGCGTTGCAACGCAAAGCCATCGATGAGGTCATTACCTTGACCGAAGGCTTGCCGGCTGACCTGTCGGGCATGCTGCGCGCGTTGGTCGACCTGTGTGGTGGCCGTGAAGTGCTGGCGGCTGCGCGTGAGCGTCTGGCCAAGGCCCCGGCTGCAGTGTTGGCGGCATTGGATGACTTGTTGGCAATCGCCGAGCGTTTGTCCGTGCGTTTCCCGCAGCTGCCACTGTACTTCGACCTGGGCGAGTTGCGCGGTTACCACTACCACACCGGTGTGGTGTTCGCCGTGTTCGTACCGGGTGTGGGCCAGTCCATTGCCCAGGGTGGTCGTTACGACGACATCGGCGCCGACTTCGGTCGCGCTCGTCCGGCAACCGGCTTCTCTACCGATTTGAAAACCCTGGTGACCCTGGGGCGTGCTGAGATCCAGCTACCGTCTGGCGGTATCTGGATGCCTGACAGTACGGATGCGGCACTCTGGCAGCAGGTTTGCCAGTTGCGCAGTGAGGGTCAGCGTGTTGTCCAGGCATTGCCTGGGCAACCTTTGGCCGCCGCCCGTGAAGCGGACTGCGACCGGCAATTGATTCAGCAGAACGGGCTTTGGCAAGTATCGCCACTGGCTTCTTGAGTTTTCCTGCCGGCTGCCGCCGGCACCAAGTTTGCGCGAATGAGGACAAGTGTTATGGGTAAGAATGTCGTAGTCCTGGGCACCCAGTGGGGTGATGAGGGCAAAGGCAAGATCGTTGATCTGCTGACCGAACATGCTGCCGCCGTAGTGCGCTACCAGGGTGGCCACAACGCCGGTCACACCTTGGTGATCGACGGTGAAAAAACTGTCTTGCACCTGATCCCTTCGGGCGTATTGCGCGAAGGCGTGCAGTGCCTGATCGGCAACGGCGTGGTGGTTGCACCTGACGCCCTGCTGCGCGAGATCACCAAGCTGGAAGAAAAAGGCGTACCGGTGCGCGAGCGCCTGCGTATCAGCCCGTCCTGCCCACTGATCCTGTCCTTCCACGTTGCGTTGGACCAGGCCCGTGAAAAGGCCCGTGGCGAGCTGAAGATCGGCACCACCGGTCGCGGCATCGGCCCGGCTTACGAAGACAAGGTTGCACGCCGTGGCCTGCGCGTGGGCGATCTGCTCAACATGCCGCGTTTTGAAGACAAACTGCGTGAACTGGTGGAATACCACAACTTCATGCTGGTGGGTTACTACAAAGAGCCGGCCATCGACTTCGACAAGACCCTGGCCGAATGCAAAGAGTACGCGGAGCTGCTCAAGCCGCTGATGCTGGACGTGACTGCCGAGTTGCACGACCTGCGTCGCGCTGGCAAAGACATCATGTTCGAAGGCGCCCAAGGCTCCCTGCTGGACATCGACCACGGTACCTACCCGTACGTGACCAGCTCTAACACCACCGCTGGCGGCGTAGCTACCGGTTCGGGTGTTGGCCCTATGTTCCTGGACTACATCCTGGGCATTACCAAGGCTTACACCACGCGTGTAGGTTCGGGTCCATTCCCGACTGAATTGTTCGACGAAGTCGGTGCGCACCTGGCTAAACAAGGTCACGAGTTCGGCGCGACTACCGGCCGTGCTCGGCGTTGTGGTTGGTTCGACGCTGTTATCCTGCGTCGCGCTATCGATGTGAACAGCATCTCGGGCATCTGCCTGACCAAGCTGGACGTGCTCGACGGTCTGGAAACCATCAACATCTGCGTCGGCTACAAAGATGCGCAAGGCAACGCCGTTGCCCCGACTGATGCTGACAGCTACGTGGGCCTGCAGCCTGTGTACGAAGAGGTGCCGGGCTGGACCGAGTCGACCGTGGGTGCCAAAACCCTGGAAGAGCTGCCAGCTAACGCCCGTGCTTACATCAAACGCGTCGAAGAGCTGATCGGCGCGCCGATCGACATTATTTCGACGGGTCCGGACCGCAACGAAACCATCGTTCTGCGCCATCCGTTCGCTTGATAAGCTGTTGATGTAAAACACAAAGGCCCCTCAATAGGGGCCTTTGTCGTATATGTCTGTAGGACGGCATGACCTTTGCTATTACCTTTGCCTAAAGCGTCACTTTCGGGCGTGCCATCAATTTAATGGCGCAAATGCAGAGGGATTTCAAGTGTCAGCTGTTCTCTCGTTGTTACAAAGCCGTTTGTTGCGGCCTGTATTCGTTACCCTTGGTATCGCCCTTTTGGTGCAGGTGCTGGTGGCGGTCGCGCTGACCCGGAGCACTGTGACGGCGCTGGAAGCCGATCTCGCCCAGCGCCTGGGGGCGGACAGTCAAAAACTGTCCGGTGAGCTCGAGCAGGCGGGGCGTGAAGTCACGTCGAGCCTGGACAGCCTGTCTGCCAGTACGCGTCAACGCCTCACGGCTGGCTTGTCTTCGCGATTGAAGGACGAGCAGGCCCAGTTGCGTTCGACCCTGGAAAAAGACCTGAAGGATTCCGCCAGCGACATGGCACAGCTTCTGGCCTCGGTGGCGCCTCGCGCCATGTGGGATAACGACGTGCCGACCTTGTCCGAGTTTGCCCGTCGGGCCCAGCGCAACCCCAATGTCCTGTTCGTGGTGTACGACGACGCCACGGGCCAGCATCTGACGCGTTACCTCAACCGGGAAAACCCGATCAACAAGGCGCTGCTGGAAAAAGGCCAGGGCGAGCGCGCACTGGACAAGGTGCTGGACGCGGCGAAGAACGATCCGTCGGTCTTCTACGTCGAGGCCTCGATCAACCCTAATGGCGTGGAGATCGGCAAGGTCTTGATGGGCGTCTCGACGGCGTCGGTAGAGGCCGACCTGGCGGCACTGGACAAGCGCTTCTCGGCGTTGATTGCCAGTGGCGACCAGTTGGTGGGCGACAGCCTTAAAGGCGCGGCAGCCGACAGCGCAGCGGCCATGGGTGCACGTCTGCAATCGGCGCAGTCCACGGCCGCTGAAATGAAAGCCAATACCACCGCCACCGTGCAGGAGGCCGCGACAACCCTGCGCTGGCGTATTGGAGTGAGCCTGGCTTTGGTGGGCTTTGGTGTCCTGCTGTTGCTGGCGGTCGTGCTCGGGCGCCGAGTCGTCAACCGCCTGAGGATGTTGATTGTCGCCATGGATGACCTGGCGGCGGGTGAGGGCGATCTGACCAAGCGTGTGCAGATCAGCAGCAGGGACGAAATCGGCGATATGGCGTCGGCGGTCAATCGCTTCGTCGACAAATTGCAGCCGATAGTGCGCGAGGCGGGTGATGTCGCCCAGCGTACCGGTGTGGAAATTGGCGCCATGACATTGCGCAACGCGGGGGCGGATGCGGCGGCGGGCATGCAGCGCGATGAGGTGGCTGAAAGCCTGCGGGCCTTGTCACGAATGGCGGATGAGGCGCAGTCGGAAAGCCAGGCCATGCAAGCGGCATTGAAGCAGGTGGTGGATATCCGCCAGGCCACCGACGAAAACACCCGGACTTCGGCGAAAGTCGGCACTCTGATTGAAGCGTTGGCGGGCCAGGTTGAGACTGGCGCGCAAGTGATTGAGCGCCTGGCACAGCAGAGTGAGCAGATTGAGGTAGTGCTGACGGTCATTCATGGGATTGCCGAACAGACCAACCTGCTGGCGCTGAACGCGGCCATTGAGGCAGCGCGCGCCGGCGAAACCGGTCGCGGCTTTGCGGTGGTGGCAGATGAAGTGCGCGCGTTGGCGAGCAAGACGCAAAGCTCCACCGGCGATATCCAGGCGCACATCGTAGCGTTGCAGCAAGGTGCCCGCGAGGCCGTAGCGGCAATCGGCCAGGCCGGGCGCCAGGCCAGTGAAGGCCTGTTGGTTCTGCGTGACAGCGCGCGGTTGCAGCAATCGGTGCAGGCTTCGGTCGAGCAGGTGCACACGGCAATCGGCCTGGCGACCCAGGCTGCCGAGCATCAGGCTCGGGGAGCACAGGCTGTGCGAGGTCGGGTCGAGACCATTCATGTGCAAGCCGAAAAGGCGGCCCAGGCGGTGGTGGAAACCACGGCCAGCGGCAAGGTGCTCGATGGCCTGGCGGCGCAGCTCAAAGCCAGCTTGGGGCAGTTCAGGGCTTGATGTTTTGCCTGGCCTGGCCTGGCCTCTTCGCGAGCAGGCTCGCTCCCACAGGTGATCTACCGAGCCCTGTGGGAGCGAGCCTGCTCGCGAAAGCGATCTCAGCGGCTCAAATACATCCGGGTTGTTAATAGATATACAGGCAGCCCCGACACCAATATCAACAACGCCGCATAAGGCGCCGCCGCCGCAAACTCCACATTCGCGGTATGCGCCCACACCTCAGTGGCCAGCGTGTTGAGCCCGGTTGGGCTCAACAGCAAGGTCGCCGTCAATTCCTTCATCGCATCCAGAAATACCAATGCAAACGCTGCTCCCAGCGCCGGAAAAATGATTGGCAGCGTTATCCGGCAAAACGCACTGAACGAAGATGCCCCCAGCGTGCGCGCCGCCTCTTCCAGTTGCGGCGCAGCCTTGTTCAGTGCTGTGCAAATCGGTGCCTGGGCCAGCGGTAGAAACAGCAGCGCATAAGCAATCAGCAGCAGTGTCGAAGTCTGGTACAGCACCGGCACATAGTGGAGCGCGAAATACACCAGGGTCAGTGCAATCACCAGGCCTGGCAGCGCGTGCAGCAGATACGGCAAACGTTCTGCCCAGATTGCCAGTGGCCCTTTATAGCGCACCACCAGCAACCCCACCGGCAACGCCAGCAGCAGACAAAACGCCGCGCCGCCCAAGGACAGGGCCAGGGAGGAAAGCAGCGCCTCGCTGATCGCGGCGATCGGGAATGCCGCCGACGAGCCCACGGCCAGCCAGTACGCCAGCATTCCCAGAGGAATGCCGCTGCCGATGATCGCCAGCAACAGGCAGTAAAGCTGCCCAGCCATCATCCAGGGGCCCAATCTGACCTGTTCTGCCTGTCGCGCCGCGCCCTGGCCTGTACGTACATGCCGGCCTTTGCCGCGAACGCGCAGTTCCAGCCACAGCAACATCAAGCACAGTGCCAGCAACACCGCCGAGAGCATCGCGGCGTTGGCGTTGCTGAACTCCAGCTCGAATTGTTGGTAAATCGCGGTGGTGAAGGTTTGCAGGCCAATGATCGACAGTGCACCGAATTCCACCAACATGTGCAGGGCAATCAGTAGCGATCCCGCCAGCAGCGAAGGCCAGAGCAGCGGCAAGGTGACGCGGAAAAACACTCCCCAGCGATTCTGTCCCAGGGTGCGGGCAGACTCTTCGAGTGAGGGGTCGAGATTGCGCAGGGTGGCGGCCACCGGCAGGAAGATCAGCGGGTATTTGGACAGGCTCATTATCAGGATCGCCCCGCCGAGCCCTTCGAAATGTGCGCTCAGCGACACCCAGGTAAAACTGCTGACAAACGCCGGTACGGCGAACGGTAAACACAGAATCACGCCCCACAGGCGTCGCCCCGGCAGATTGCTGCGCTCCAGCAGCCATGCCAGCGACAGGCCGATCACGCCGCAAGTCAGTGTCACGCCAATCATCAGCGCCAGGGTATTGCGCAGCAGGCCAAATACATAAGGCCGCCACAGCAAATGCAGCGCCTGGGCCCAACCCGCTTGCCAGGCCTTCAGGCCGACGTAGGCCAGGGGAAGCAAGCTGAGCACGACCAGCAGTAACACCGGCAGAATCAACCAGATGGAAGGCCGCCTGCGCCCTGGTACGTATCGACCGTGCGAGGCGGAGGCGGATAGCGATGCGCTCATCAGTTCAGGCCAACCTCGCGTTCCAGGTCCAAGGCTTCTTCGGCATTGCCGAGGTCGGCGGGCGTGACGTTCGGCGCTTGCAGTTCGCTGAAAGGCTTGAGGCCGCGATCCGATTGCATGCCTTTGTGTAGCGGGTATTCGGCGGTGGTCTGGGTGATCACGCGCTGGCCCTCTTCACTGGCCATGTAGGCGAGCAGTTGCTGGGCTTCTTTTGGATGTTTGCTGGATTTCAGCACGGCCGCACTCGATACGGTAATCAGGCCGCCGACGTCGCCGCCGGTGAAGTAGTGCAGTTTCGAATCGAGCTGGCCCTTTTCGCGCTGCAAGGCGAACCAGTAGTAGTTGTTTACAAGCACCGTCGCGACTTCGCCGTTTTCCACGGCTTTTAGGGCAACCATGTTGTTGCTGTAGGTCTTGCCGAAAGCGCGCAAGCCGGTCAGCCATTCTTCCGCAGCCTCCATGCCGTGCACCTTGATGATCGCCACGGCTTGTTCCTGGAAGGCGCCGCTGGTAGGGACGAAGCCGACCTTGCCTTGCCATTTTGGATCGGAGAATTCCATCACCGATTTCGGCAGGTCTTTTTCGTCAATCAACTTCGGGTTGAATGCGACGACACGCACCCGAGCGGTGACGCCAATCCAGGTGCCGTCAGCGGCGACATAGTCCTTGGGCAGAACGGCCAGCGTGGTGTCGTCGGCCTTGGCCAGAACGCCTTGCTCGCCGAGTTTGTTCAGTGGCGGCGACTCTTCGGTGTAGATCACATCGGCGGGAGAGCGATCGCCTTCTTCGACGACTTGGCTGGCAAGCTGGTTGCTGCTGCCCTTGCGCACATTGACGTGAATGCCTGTCTTGGCTTCGAAGGCTTTGGCGACCGCATCGCCGACTTCCTTGTGTTGGCCGTTATAGAGTGTAAGGGAGACTGGATCGGCAGCCTGGGTGAGGGGGGTGGCGAGTGCCAGGCCAAGCAGAGTGGTGGTCAGGCCGCGGCGCAGGGTATTTCGAAACATCATTCGCAGGGTTCCTCACTGTCGCATTGCAAAATCTTGCAACAATGATAAACGATATTGTTTCTCATATGCGCTCTGGGCGGGGCAATTGATCTGTAGGAGCTGCCGAAGGTTGCGATCTTTTGATCTTAAAAACCAAAATCAAAAGATCGCAACCTTCGGCAGCTCCTACAGGGGCCAGAAACGCAAAAACCCGCTTTCGCGGGTTTCTGTGAAATTCAAGGTCGTGACCTTGAATTTGAATTGGTGCCCAGAAGAAGACTCGAACTTCCACGACCTTGCGGTCACCAGCACCTGAAGCTGGCGTGTCTACCAATTTCACCATCTGGGCATTCATCGCGAGCGTTGCCGCTGTTGATGTGGCGCACTATACGGAGAGCAATTTGATCTGTAAACCCCTGATTTTAAATTTAATTAATCAAGGTCCCAGAATGCAAAAAACCCGCTTTCGCGGGTTTTGTGTGAGCTTTGAAATTGAACTAATCTCAAGCTCGAAATTGGTGCCCAGAAGAAGACTCGAACTTCCACGACCTTGCGGTCACCAGCACCTGAAGCTGGCGTGTCTACCAATTTCACCATCTGGGCAGTATCGGCAACGTTGTCCGTCGTCGATGGCGCGCACTATACGGAGCGTCTTTTTAACTGTAAACCCCCGACACCCAAAAAACCTGAAAAATTTCACCAGCGGTATTTAAATCAACATCCTGGTGTCGATATAGGGCTTTAGATGAGGCGTCTTAGCCTGAAATTTCCCGTTTCATTACGCCTATGCCAAACTAACCCGTATATAGATAAGGTGAAAACTCTCTAATGGCCGATTGGCAGTCCCTCGATCCCGAGGCCGCTCGTGAAGCGGAAAAATATGAAAACCCCATTCCTAGCCGCGAACTGATCCTTCAGCACCTTGCTGATCGAGGTTCGCCTGCTAACCGCGAGCAACTGGTCGAAGAGTTTGGTCTGACCACGGAAGACCAGATCGAAGCCCTGCGCCGCCGCCTGCGCGCCATGGAGCGCGATGCTCAACTCATCTATACCCGTCGCGGCACTTATGCGCCGGTGGACAAGCTCGACCTGATCCTGGGCCGCATCAGCGGTCACCGCGACGGCTTCGGCTTCCTGGTGCCGGACGACGGCAGTGACGACCTGTTCATGAGCCCGGCGCAAATGCGCCTGGTGTTTGACGGCGACCGTGCACTGGCGCGTGTTTCCGGGCTGGATCGTCGCGGTCGCCGCGAAGGCATGATCGTCGAAGTGGTGTCCCGTGCTCACGAGACAATCGTCGGTCGTTACTTCGAAGAAGGTGGCATCGGATTCGTCGTCGCAGATAATCCGAAGATCCAGCAGGAAGTGCTGGTGACGCCGGGTCGTAACGCGAACGCGCAGATCGGTCAGTTCGTCGAAGTGAAGATCACTCACTGGCCGACACCACGCTTCCAGCCGCAAGGCGATGTGGTCGAAGTCGTGGGCAACTACATGGCGCCGGGCATGGAGATCGACGTTGCCCTGCGTACCTACGACATTCCTCATGTCTGGCCTGATGCCGTACTCAAGGAAGCCAGCAAGCTCAAGCCGGAAGTCGAAGAGAAAGACAAAGAGAAGCGCATCGACCTGCGTCATCTGCCGTTCGTCACCATCGACGGCGAAGATGCCCGCGACTTCGATGATGCGGTCTACTGCGAAGCCAAGCCGGGCAAGCTGCGCCTGTTCTCCGGCGGCTGGAAGTTGTACGTGGCGATTGCCGACGTTTCCAGCTACGTGAAGCTCGGTTCGGCACTGGATGCCGAAGCTCAGGTTCGTGGCAACTCGGTGTACTTCCCCGAGCGCGTGATCCCGATGCTGCCTGAGCAGCTGTCCAACGGATTGTGCTCGTTGAACCCGCAGGTCGATCGCCTGGCCATGGTTTGCGAGATGACTATCTCCAAATCCGGCGAAATGACCGACTACTGCTTCTACGAAGCGGTGATCCACTCCCACGCCCGCCTGACCTACAACAAGGTCAGCGCGATGCTGGAAACGCCCAAAGCCAGCGAAGCCCGCAAGCTGCGTGGTGAATACACTGACGTGGTGCCGCACCTCAAGCAGCTGTATTCGTTGTACAAGGTATTGCTGGCGGCTCGTCACGTGCGTGGCGCGATCGATTTTGAAACCCAGGAAACCCGGATCATCTTCGGCTCCGAGCGCAAGATCGCGGAAATCCGTCCGACCATCCGCAATGACGCGCACAAGCTGATCGAGGAATGCATGTTGGCGGCCAACGTGGCCACCGCCGAGTTCCTCAAGAAGCACGAAATTCCTGCGTTGTACCGCGTTCACGACGGCCCGCCGCCGGAGCGCCTGGAAAAATTGCGCGCGTTCCTCGGCGAACTCGGCCTGTCCCTGCACAAAGGCAAGGATGGCCCGTCGCCGAAGGATTACCAGGCACTGCTGGCTGGTATCAAGGATCGTCCGGATTTCCACCTGATCCAGACCGTGATGCTGCGTTCGTTGAGCCAGGCGGTGTACAGCGCCGATAACCAGGGTCACTTCGGCCTGAATTACGAGGCGTACACCCACTTCACCTCGCCGATCCGCCGCTACCCGGACTTGCTCACTCACCGGGCGATCCGCAGCGTGATCCATTCGAAGCAGGACACCCCGCACGTTCGCCGTGCCGGTGCGATGACCATTCCGAAGGCGCGCATCTATCCGTACGACGAAGCAGCCCTGGAGCAGCTCGGCGAGCAGTGCTCGATGAGCGAGCGCCGTGCCGATGAAGCGACCCGCGATGTCGTGAACTGGCTCAAGTGCGAGTTCATGAAAGATCGCGTTGGCGAGTCGTTCCCGGGTGTGATCACCGCGGTCACCGGCTTTGGCCTGTTCGTCGAACTGACTGACATTTACGTCGAAGGCCTGGTGCACGTCACCGCGCTGCCGGGCGATTACTACCACTTCGATCCTGTGCATCACCGCCTGGCGGGTGAGCGAACCGGTCGTAGCTTCCGCCTTGGCGACACCGTTGAAGTACGCGTCATGCGCGTCGACCTCGACGAGCGCAAGATCGACTTCGAGATGGCCGAAAAAACCATCAGCGCGCCGATCGGCCGCAAAAAACGTGGCAGCGAAACCGCGGCACCTGCTGGCAAAGCCGAAGCAGAGCCGGCGCCGGCGAAAACCGGTCGTCGTCCCGCCAAGGAAAAGGCAGTCGAGGCCTATCGTCCGAGCGATGCGGCGGCGAAAAATGCCGAAGTGCGCAAGAGCCGTGAAATGAAGCAGGCGTTGCTCGCCGGCGCGAAAAGCGGCGGTAAAGCGGCGTCTGCGGGAAAGACCAGTCGGTCGGCGCCTGACAAGGCTGTCGGCGGCAAGCCAGCCAAACCGAGCAAGCATCGTAAAGGTCCGCCAAAAGCGGGCTCGGCCCCAGCGAAAAGCGGCGGGGCGCGTAAACCTAAGGCCAAGTCATGAGTCAGTTGGAAAAGATCTACGGCGTACACGCTGTAGAAGCATTGTTGCGTCATCACCCGAAGCGCGTGAAGCAGATCTGGCTGGCTGAAGGCCGCGGTGATCCGCGGGTGCAGACGTTGATCGAGTTGGCCAACGAAAATCGTGTGCAGGTCGGCCAGGCCGAGCGTCGTGAAATGGACGCCTGGGTCGAGGGCGTGCACCAGGGCGTGGTTGCGGACGTCAGTCCGAGCCAGGTCTGGGGCGAGGCGATGCTCGACGAGCTACTCGATCGCACCGAAGGCGCACCGTTGCTGCTGGTACTCGACGGCGTGACCGATCCGCACAACCTGGGCGCCTGCCTGCGTTCTGCCGATGCGGCGGGTGCGCTGGCGGTGATCGTGCCGAAGGACAAGTCCGCAACCCTGACGCCGGTCGTGCGAAAGGTTGCGTGCGGGGCGGCGGAAGTGATTCCGCTGGTGGCCGTGACCAACCTGGCGCGTACCCTGGAAAAACTCCAGCAGCGTGGCCTGTGGGTCGTGGGCACGGCAGGGGAGGCCGAGGTCAGTCTGTATGACCAGGACTTGACCGGTCCGACCATCCTGATCATGGGCGCCGAAGGCAAAGGCATGCGCCGCCTGACCCGCGAGCATTGCGATTATCTGGTGAACTTGCCGATGGCCGGTAGCGTCAGCAGTCTCAACGTTTCCGTGGCGACGGGCGTATGCCTGTTCGAAGCGCAGCGTCAGCGCAGTGTCAAAGCCAAGGCTGCCGCCAAAAAGCCCTGATTGAAAAACCAACTGTAGGAGCCGGCTTGCTGGCGATATCGGAGTAACATTCAGCATCAATGTTGAATGTAGCGCCTCAATCGCGAGCAAGCTCGCTCCTACAGTGTTTTGTGGTGTGGCATGAATTGAGGGTTGTTCAAATAATCACCAATTCCCTTGCGCCTCCCACGCCCCTTCTCTACAATTGCGCCCCTTGCTGTGATGGCAGGCACCAACGTGTCTAGCGTCCACAAGTCCATAAGTGTCATTCACTCCTTGTCTGACCGCTTTTGAGCGGCAGGCTACAACCCGTAAGGAGCATTCATGCGTCATTACGAAATCATCTTTTTGGTCCACCCGGATCAAAGCGAGCAAGTCGGCGGCATGGTTGAGCGTTACACCAAGCTGATCGAAGAAGACGGCGGCAAAATCCACCGTCTGGAAGATTGGGGCCGTCGTCAACTGGCCTACGCAATCAACAATGTTCACAAGG
Organism: Pseudomonas sp. G5(2012); assembly: GCF_000408945.1. Lineage (NCBI taxonomy): Bacteria > Pseudomonadati > Pseudomonadota > Gammaproteobacteria > Pseudomonadales > Pseudomonadaceae > Pseudomonas > Pseudomonas sp. G5(2012). The sequence goes on along the minus strand of NZ_APIO01000039.1, from coordinate 209,909 downwards.
CTCACTACGTGATGCTGAACGTTGAGTGCACTGGCAAGGCCCTGGCCGAGCTGGAAGACAACTTCCGCTACAACGATGCAGTGATCCGTAACCTGGTCATCCGTCGCGAAGAAGCCGTTACCGGCCAATCCGAGATGCTCAAGGCTGAAGAAAACCGCAGTGAGCGCCGTGAGCGTCGCGACCGTCCTGAGCACGAAGGCGCTGAAAGCGCTGATAGTGATGACAGCGACAACAGCGATAACGCTGACGAGTAATCCACGGACCTTTTAAGGAGCCTATCAAATGGCACGTTTCTTCCGTCGTCGTAAATTCTGCCGCTTCACCGCTGAAGACGTGAAAGAGATCGATTACAAAGATCTCAACACTCTGAAAGCTTATGTATCCGAGACCGGCAAAATCGTTCCAAGCCGCATCACCGGTACCAAAGCACGTTATCAGCGTCAGCTGGCCACCGCTATCAAGCGCGCCCGCTTCCTGGCCCTGCTGGCCTACACCGACAGCCACGGCCGCTGAGACCGGGCAGTCGACACGTAGCAAAGGATTGAATGTATGCGTGCCTTAGCTGAGTTCATCATGCGGGGCCGTATGCAGGCCACTCTCGTAGTGGCTGGATGCGCGGCATTGCCGTTGTTGTATTGGTTGGGTGCTGCCGCCGGATGCCTTGTGCTCCTGCGGCGCGGATTGAAGGACGCCCTGGGCGTTCTTGCTCTGGGACTGCTGCCGGCGTTGATCTGGTGGCTTTACTCCGACGACCCACGGGCACTTCTGGTGCTGCTGGGGTCTGCGAGCCTTGCGTTGGTTTTGCGCGCAAGCGAGTCCTGGAACCGCGTGCTGCTGGTCAGCATAGCGATGGGAGTGGTGTTTTCAGTGGTGCTGGGGGCGGTTTTTGGTCCCCAGATCGAGATGCTGGCGCAGGCTTTGATAAAAGTCATGCCGTCGCTACTCGGTGAGGTCTACCAGCAAATGTCGGTAGACGAGCAAGCGCGTTTCGCGTCCCTGATTACACCGATCCTGACCGGCCTGATTGCGGCCTTGTTGCAAATCGTCAGTGTGCTGAGCCTGATTGTCGGGCGCTACTGGCAGGCGTTGTTGTACAACCCCGGTGGTTTTGGTCGCGAGTTTCGCGCCGTCCGAATCCCGCTGGGTCCCGCGATGTTGCTGCTGGCGGGCATGGTTGTGACACCGAACCTTGGTGTCCAGATGTCCATGCTGGTACCGCTGTGCAGCGTACCGCTGGTTTTCGCCGGGCTGGCCCTGATTCACGGGTTGGTGGCGCAAAAGCGACTGGCCAAATTCTGGCTGGTGGGGTTGTACGTCACGCTGTTGCTGTTCATGCAGCTGATCTATCCGTTGCTGGTGGTCTTGGCCATCGTCGACAGCCTGATTGATTTTCGCGGTCGTCTCGCGCCGAAAGACGCCGATGACGCGAACGGTGAAGGTTAAAAGTTAAGAGGATTTTCACATGCAACTGATCCTTCTGGAAAAAGTCACCAACCTGGGCAACCTGGGTGACAAAGTGAACGTTAAGGCTGGTTACGGTCGTAACTACCTGCTGCCTTACGGCAAAGCTACCGCTGCGACCCCAGCCAACCTGGCTGCGTTCGAAGAGCGTCGTGCTGAGCTGGAAAAAGCCGCAGCAGATCGTAAATCGTCGGCTGAAAGCCGCGCTGCCCAACTGGCCGAGCTGGAAGTGACCATCACTGCCACCGCTGGCGACGAAGGCAAGCTGTTCGGTTCGATCGGTACTCACGACATCGCTGACGCACTGACCGCCTCCGGCGTTGAAGTAGCGAAAAGCGAAGTTCGTCTGCCGAACGGCACTATCCGTAACGTAGGTGAATTCGACGTAGCCGTGCACCTGCACGCCGAAGTTGAAGCCACTGTACGCGTTGTCGTGGTAGCAGCTTAAGCAGCACTTGTCGGCTGGCACCCTCGGGTGCTTGCCGGTAACATCGGGCACGATCCTGTTCACAGGTCGTGCCCTTTGTCTTTCTGGTAACGCCCGTTTTCAATCCCTGCTTTTCCTCAAACAACCAAGTGGCCATGAACGAAATCTCTGCTCCCGAGCAATACGATCTGCAAACCGCCGCGCTGAAGGTGCCGCCCCATTCCATCGAAGCCGAACAGGCTGTACTCGGTGGTCTGATGCTGGACAACAACGCCTGGGAGCGCGTGCTTGATCAAGTCTCCGACGGCGATTTCTATCGACATGACCACCGCCTGATTTTCCGTGCGATCGCCAAGCTGGCCGATCAGAACATGCCGATCGACGTCGTGACCCTGTCCGAGCAGTTGGACAAGGAAGGTCAGACCTCGCAAGTCGGTGGCCTGGGTTACCTGGGCGAACTGGCGAAAAACACGCCTTCGGTCGCCAACATCAAGGCCTACGCGCAAATCGTTCGTGAGCGGGCCACCCTGCGTCAGTTGATCGGTATCAGCACCGAGATCGCCGACAGTGCCTTCAACCCGGAAGGCCGTACCGCCGCCGAGATTCTCGATGAAGCCGAGCGGCAGATCTTCCAGATCGCCGAGGCCCGGCCGAAAACCGGTGGCCCGGTGGGTGTGAATGACCTGCTGACCAAGGCCATCGATCGCATCGACACCCTGTTCAACACTGACAACGCCATCACTGGCCTCTCCACCGGCTACACCGACCTCGACGAGAAGACCAGCGGCCTGCAGCCGGCGGACTTGATCATCGTCGCCGGCCGTCCGTCCATGGGTAAGACCACCTTTGCCATGAACCTGGTGGAAAATGCCGTATTGCGCAGCGAGAAAGCGGTTCTGGTTTACTCGCTGGAGATGCCAGGCGAATCGCTGATCATGCGTATGCTGTCGTCCCTCGGCCGAATCGACCAGACCAAGGTACGTTCCGGCCAGTTGGAAGATGACGATTGGCCACGCCTGACCTCGGCGGTCAACCTGCTCAACGATCGCAAGCTGTTCATCGACGATACCGCCGGCATCAGCCCCTCGGAAATGCGTGCACGAACCCGCCGCCTGGTGCGTGAGCATGGCGAAGTCGGCTTGATCATGATCGACTACCTGCAACTCATGCAGATCCCGGGCTCCAGCGGTGACAACCGGACCAACGAGATTTCCGAGATCTCCCGGTCCCTGAAAGCCCTGGCCAAGGAATTCAACTGCCCGGTCGTTGCGCTGTCCCAGCTGAACCGTTCCCTGGAACAACGCCCGAACAAGCGCCCGGTGAACTCCGACTTGCGTGAATCCGGAGCGATCGAGCAGGACGCCGACGTGATTATGTTCGTGTACCGCGACGAGGTGTATCACCCGGAGACCGAGCACAAAGGCATTGCCGAGATCATCATCGGCAAGCAGCGGAACGGGCCGATCGGCTTTATTCGCCTGGCCTTTATCGGCAAATACACGCGGTTCGAGAACCTGGCGCCCGGTAGCTACAACTTCGACGACGACGAATAAGTTATAGCGTCTGCCATGGCCTCTTCGCGAGCAGGCTCGCTCCCACAGGTTCAGTGTGATCTCTGTGGGAGCGAGCCTGCTCGCGAATGGGGGTGGCGCAATTTCCGACCACAGTCGTCGGAATTGGTCAAAATTTGTGCTATATTCCGCGCCCGCGAAATTCAATGAAAGCCAACACCGGTTATCGACATGCAAGCAGCCAAACCGTTATTTGACTATCCGAAGTACTGGGCCGAATGTTTCGGACCGGCGCCATTCCTGCCGATGAGCAGGGAGGAGATGGATCAGCTCGGCTGGGATTCCTGCGACATCATCATCGTCACCGGTGATGCCTACGTCGATCACCCGTCGTTCGGCATGGCGATCATCGGCCGGCTGCTGGAGTCCCAGGGCTTCCGCGTCGGGATCATTGCCCAACCGAACTGGCAGTCCAAGGACGACTTCATGAAGCTCGGCGAGCCGAACCTGTTCTTCGGTGTCGCGGCCGGCAACATGGACTCGATGATCAATCGCTACACCGCCGACAAGAAAATCCGTTCCGACGACGCCTACACCCCGGGTGGCCTGGCGGGCAAGCGTCCGGATCGCGCGAGCCTGGTCTACAGCCAGCGCTGCAAGGAAGCCTACAAGCACGTGCCGATCGTGCTGGGTGGCATTGAAGCGTCCCTGCGCCGCATCGCCCACTACGATTACTGGCAGGACCGGGTGCGTAACTCGATCCTGATCGACGCCTGCGCCGACATCCTGCTCTACGGCAACGCCGAACGTGCGATCGTCGAAGTCGCGCAGCGCCTGTCCTACGGTCACAAGATCGAAGACATCACCGATGTGCGCGGCACCGCGTTCATCCGTCGCGACACACCGAAAGACTGGTACGAAGTCGACTCCACGCGTATCGACCGTCCGGGCAAGATCGACAAGATCATCAACCCGTACGTGAACACCCAGGACACCCAGGCCTGCGCCATCGAGCAGGAAAAAGGTCCGGTTGAGGATCCACAGGAAGCCAAGGTCGTGCAGATCCTGGCCAGCCCGAAGATGACCCGCGACAAGACTGTGATTCGTCTGCCGTCGGTGGAAAAGGTCCGCAATGACGCTGTGCTCTACGCCCACGCCAACCGCGTGTTGCACCTGGAAACCAACCCGGGCAATGCCCGTGCCCTGGTGCAGAAGCACGGCGAAGTCGATGTCTGGTTCAACCCGCCACCGATTCCGATGACCACCGAAGAGATGGACTACGTCTTCGGCATGCCTTACGCACGCGTTCCGCATCCAGCGTATGGCAAGGAGAAGATCCCGGCCTACGACATGATCCGTTTCTCGGTGAATATCATGCGTGGCTGCTTCGGCGGCTGCACTTTCTGCTCGATCACCGAGCACGAAGGCCGGATCATCCAGAACCGCTCCCACGAATCGATTATCCGTGAGATCGAGGAAATTCGTGACAAGGTTCCCGGTTTTACCGGCGTGATCTCCGACCTGGGTGGTCCGACGGCGAATATGTACCGCATCGCCTGCAAGACCCCGGAAATCGAATCCGCGTGCCGCAAGCCGTCTTGCGTGTTCCCGGGCATCTGCCCGAACCTCAACACCGACCACTCGGCGCTGATCCAGTTGTACCGCAGCGCCCGTGAATTGCCGGGTGTGAAGAAGATCCTGATCGCCTCCGGCCTGCGCTACGACCTCGCGGTCGAGTCCCCGGAATACGTTAAAGAGCTGGTGACCCACCACGTTGGTGGCTACCTGAAGATCGCCCCGGAACATACCGAGGAAGGTCCGCTCAACCAGATGATGAAACCGGGCATCGGCAGCTATGACAAGTTCAAGCGCATGTTCGAGAAGTATTCCAAGGAAGCCGGGAAAGAGCAGTACCTGATTCCGTACTTCATCGCCGCCCACCCGGGCACCACCGACGAAGACATGATGAACCTGGCCCTGTGGCTCAAGGGCAACGGTTTCCGTGCCGACCAGGTGCAGGCGTTCTACCCGTCGCCGATGGCCACTGCCACCGCGATGTACCACTCGGGCAAGAACCCGCTGCGCAAGGTCACCTACAAGAGTGACGCGGTCACCATCGTCAAGAGCGAGGAGCAGCGTCGCCTGCACAAGGCGTTCCTGCGTTATCACGATCCGAAAGGCTGGCCGATGCTGCGTGAGGCGTTGACCCGCATGGGCCGCGCGGACCTGATCGGGCCGGGCAAGAACCAGTTGATCCCGCTGCACCAGCCGTCCACCGACAGCTATCAGAGTGCCCGTCGCAAGAACTCGACGCCGGCGGGCAGCCACAAGGTTGCAGGGGAAAAGACCACCAAGATCCTGACCCAGCACACCGGCCTGCCTCCACGCGCCAGCGATGGCGGCAACCCGTGGGACAAGCGTGAGCAGGCCAAGGCGGCGGCATTCGCTCGCAACCAGCAGGCGGCCAAGGAGCGCAAGGAAGCAGCCAAGGGCAAAGGGCCCAAGCCTGCGCGCAAGCCGGTCGTGCCGCGCTAAAACTCACTTGAGCTGAACAGAACGCCAACCTTCGGGTTGGCGTTTTGCATTTCTGTACCGACGACACCTGTGGCGAGGGGATTTATCCCCGACGGGCTGCGAAGCAGTCCCAACAACCGGCACCCACAAATGATCAGGTGAACGACTCTGCGACTGCTTCGCAGTCGAACGGGGATAAATCCCCTCGCCACAGGTTTGGTGCTCGCCACCATCCCCTCGCCACAAATCCGTGCAATCCTCTCCAACCAATTTCCTTCATCGCCCGATTTTGGTGCTGTACTGCCTCCTGCAACGGGAGAAAGCGCCAGCACTGCTGGATGGCATAAGTCTTGCGCGCTTTCCAATACGCTTAGGGCTCGCAGGAGGCACGCCGTGTCGATTCATGTCGCATTGCACCACGTCACACATTACCGCTATGACCGCGCTGTCGAATTGGGGCCGCAGATCGTTCGCCTGCGTCCCGCCGCCCACAGCCGCACGCGGATACTGTCCTACGCGCTGAAAATTTCGCCCGAGCAGCATTTCATTAATTGGCAGCAGGACCCCCAGGGTAATTACCTGGCACGGCTAGTGTTTCCGGAAAAAACCAACGAGTTGCGGATCGAGGTCGATCTGTTGGCGGAAATGGCGGTGTTCAATCCGTTCGACTTTTTCCTCGAGCCCTACGCCGAAAAGATTCCCTTCACTTACGCCACCGACGAGCGCAAGGAGCTGGCGCCATACCTGGAAACCTTGCCCCTGACGCCAAAGTTCAAGGCTTATCTGGACGGCATCGACCGCACGCCATTGCCCGCTGTGGATTTCCTCGTCGCGCTCAACCAGCGTCTTAGCGAAGACATCAACTACCTGATCCGCATGGAACCGGGAGTGCAAACGCCCGAGCACACCCTGGAGCAGGCCTCCGGTTCCTGTCGCGATTCAGCGTGGCTGCTGGTGCAACTGCTGCGTCACCTGGGGCTGGCCGCACGTTTCGTGTCGGGTTACCTGATCCAATTGACCGCCGACCTGAAAAGCCTCGACGGCCCTTCCGGGACCGAAGTGGACTTCACCGACCTGCACGCCTGGTGCGAGGTGTACCTGCCCGGTGCTGGCTGGATCGGCCTGGATGCAACCTCAGGGCTGTTTGCCGGTGAAGGGCATATTCCGTTGGCCTGTAGTCCCGATCCCTCCTCTGCGGCACCGATCAGCGGATTGGTGGAGCCGTGCGAGTGCGAATTCAGCCATGAAATGTCCGTGGAGCGGATCTGGGAAGCCCCGCGGGTTACAAAGCCCTACACCGAAGAGCAGTGGCTGGCGATCCAGGCCCTGGGTCGGCAGATCGATGCCGACCTGCTCGAAGGCGACGTGCGCCTGACCATGGGCGGTGAGCCGACCTTTGTGTCCATCGACGACCCGGACGGTGCCGAGTGGAACACCGCAGCGCTGGGACCGAACAAGCGTCGACTGTCCGCCGAACTGTTCCAGCGCATGCGAAACCGTTATGCCCCGCAAGGCCTGGTGCATTATGGCCAGGGCAAATGGTATCCCGGTGAACAACTGCCGCGCTGGTCGCTCAATTGCTATTGGCGCCGCGACGGCGTGCCGATCTGGCACGACAGCGCGCTGATTGCCGACGAGCAACAAGATTATGGCGCCGATGGCGAGTTGGCCGGGCGTTTTCTGGCGAGTGTCGCCGAGCGCTTGAACATTCCTACGCGCTTTGTGTTTCCAGCCTACGAAGACAATTTCTATTACCTCTGGCGCGAAGGGGCTTTGCCGCAAAATGTCAGCGCCGAAGACTCACGACTCGAAGAGCCGCTGGAGCGTGCGCGTTTGCGCAAAGTCTTCAGTCAGGGCCTCGACAAGGTGATTGGCCAGGTCCTGCCATTAGCGCGCACCGCCAAGGGTGATCAGTGGCAAAGCGGCCGCTGGTATCTGCGTGACGAACATTGCCGCCTGGTGCCGGGAGATTCGCCATTGGGCTATCGACTGCCGCTGGGTTCGCAGCCGTGGGTGAAGGCGGCGGAGTATCCGTTCATTCACCCCAATGATCCCAACCAGGATTTCCCGGCGCTGCCTGGCACTGAGCAAATACAGCGCCAAGGTGCGGCGGCGCTGATTGAAGATCGGGCCCCCAAGGTCGATGAGTCCGCCGATTGGCTGACCCGCACCGCCTTCTGCGCCGAAGCGCGGGACGGCCGGTTGTACCTGTTCATGCCGCCGCTGGAGCGGGTCGAAGACTATCTGGAGTTAGTGACAGCCATCGAAGCCACGGCCCGGGAGCTCGATTGCCCGGTATTGCTGGAGGGATACGAACCGCCGGGCGATCCGCGCCTGGGCAACTTTCGCATCACCCCCGATCCCGGCGTGATCGAAGTCAACGTGCAGCCATCCGCGACGTGGGACGAGTTGGTCGAACGCACCGAGTTTCTTTACGAAGAAGCGCGCCAGACCCGACTCACCACCGAAAAATTCCTGATCGACGGCCGACACACCGGCACCGGTGGGGGCAACCACTTCGTACTGGGAGGCGCGACACCGGCGGATTCACCGTTTCTGCGGCGTCCGGATCTGCTGCGCAGCCTGATCAGCTACTGGCATAATCATCCGTCCTTGTCCTACCTGTTTTCCGGCTTGTTTATCGGCCCGACGTCCCAGGCCCCGCGGGTCGACGAAGCGCGCAACGACGCCTTGTATGAACTGGAAATCGCCTTCGCCCAGATGCCCGGGCCGGGCGAGGAGTGCGCGCCCTGGCTGGTGGATCGACTGCTGCGTAACCTGTTGATCGACGTGACCGGCAACACCCATCGCGCCGAGTTCTGCATCGACAAGCTCTATTCACCGGATGGCGCGACCGGTCGCCTGGGCTTGCTGGAGCTGCGCGCCTTTGAAATGCCACCCCATGCACGCATGAGTCTGGCCCAGCAGCTCTTGCTGCGGGCGTTGGTAGCACGGTTCTGGCGTGAGCCTTATGCACCGCCGAAGCTGGCGCGCTGGGGCACCGAGCTGCACGACCGGTTCCTGTTGCCGCATTTTATCGAGCAGGATTTTGCTGACGTTATTGCCGATCTCAATGTCGCCGGTTATCCAGTGCGGGCAGAGTGGTTCGCGGCGCACCTGCAGTTCCGTTTTCCCAAGGTCGGAGACTACGCTGTCAATGGCATCGCCCTGGAACTGCGCCAGGCACTTGAGCCGTGGCATGTGTTGGGCGAGGAGGGCGCGGTCGGCGGTACGGTGCGTTACGTCGACTCGTCCCTGGAGCGCCTGCAGGTCAAGCTCAGTGGATTGCCGCCGCAACGCTACCTGCTGACCTGCAACGGTATACCTGTGCCGTTGCAGCCCACTGGGCGGGTCGGCGAATTCGTCGCCGGTGTGCGCTTCCGTGCCTGGCAACCGGCCAACTGCCTGCAACCGACCATCCCGGTCCATGCGCCGCTGGTGTTTGACCTGCTCGACACCTGGATGGGGCGTTCGCTGGGCGGTTGCCAGTATCACGTTGCCCATCCTGGCGGGCGCAACTACGAGGCATTGCCCGTGAACGCCAATGAAGCCGAGAGCCGGCGAATGGCGCGGTTTTTCCGTATCGGACACACGCCGGGGAAACTTCCGATACCGAAGATGGAAATTAACGACGAGCTGCCGATGACGCTCGATTTACGACGTTTCTAATTCGTACACGACGCCCGGATTTTTCGTCTATCCGGGTGTCATGAGCGTGCGTTAGTCTGACCGATCACTGCTGTCTGCCGAGCTTTCCATGCCTGACTTGCTAGACCGCTACCCGCTGACGGCGGGCACCTATCACGAACTGCTCGACGACAGCGGTGCCATTCGGCCGCACTGGCGTCGACTGTTCGACCAATTGCAGCGCAGCACACCCGCGCAGTTGGTGCAGCGTCAGGCGTTGCTGACCCGACAAATCCAGGAAAACGGCGTCACCTATAACGTCTACGCCGATCCCAAGGGCGCCGATCGGCCATGGGAGCTGGACTTGCTGCCCCATGTGATTGCCGCCGATGAGTGGGAGCAGTTGTCGGCCGGTATCGCCCAGCGTGCGCGCTTGCTCAATGCAGTACTGGCCGATCTCTATGGCCCTCAACGCTTGATCGCCGAAGGTCTGCTGCCGGCCGAACTGGTATTTGGCCACAACAATTTCCTCTGGCCCTGCCAGGGCATCAAGCCGCCTGACGGTGCTTTTTTGCATCTGTTCGCCGTTGATCTGGCGCGCACGCCCGATGGCCGCTGGTGGGTAACCGCCGATCGCACGCAAGCGCCGTCCGGGGCTGGCTACGCCCTCGAAAACCGCACCATCGTGTCCCGGGCCTTTCCCGAGTTGTACCGTGATTTGAAGGTGCAGCACCTGGCGGGGTTCTTCCGCACTCTCCAGGAAACACTGGCACGTCAGGCGCCAAGCGACGATGACGCACCGCTGGTGGTCCTGCTGACGCCGGGGCGGTTCAACGAAAGCTATTTCGAACACCTGTACCTGGCTCGCCAGCTCGGCTATCCGTTGGTGGAAGGTGGCGACCTCACGGTGCGCGATGCCACGGTCTACCTGAAGACCCTGAGTGGCTTGCGCCGGGTCCACGCGATCATGCGTCGGCTCGACGACGACTTCTGCGACCCGCTGGAGTTGCGCACCGACTCGGCCCTGGGCGTTCCGGGCCTGCTCGAAGCCGTGCGCCAGGGGCGGGTGCTGGTGGCCAACGCACTCGGCAGTGGCGTGCTGGAGTCGCCAGGCTTGCTGGGTTTCCTGCCGAAGATCAACCAGTACCTGTTTGGCGAAGAATTGATCCTGCCGTCCATAGCCACCTGGTGGTGCGGTGAGGCGCCGGTGCTGGCCCAGGCCCTGGAAAAACTACCGGAATTGCTGATTAAACCGGCGTTTCCGTCCCAAAGCTTTGCACCGGTATTTGGCCGCGATTTGAGTGAAAAGCAGCGTCAGGTCCTGGCCGAGCGCATGCGGGCGCGGCCCTATGCTTATGTTGCGCAAGAACTCGCGCAATTGTCCCAAGCGCCGATATGGCAAGCCGAGGACGGTCAACTGCAACCCCGGGCCATCGGCATGCGTGTGTATGCGGTGGCCAGTCGCGACGGCTATCGGGTGCTGCCGGGTGGCTTGACCCGAGTGGCCGCGCAGGCGGATGCCGAGGTGGTATCGATGCAGCGCGGCGGGGCGAGCAAGGACACCTGGGTGCTGGGCGAACGTCCACCGAACGGCGAACAGTGGAAAGCCCAGCGCAATATCGGCGTGCATGACCTGGTGCGCCGCGATCCTTACCTGCCATCGCGGGTGGTGGAAAACCTGTTCTGGTTCGGCCGTTACTGCGAACGCTGCGATGACAGCGCCCGATTGCTGCGAATCATGCTGGCACGTTATGTCGACGGCGATGACCCGCAGGCCCTGGAGGCTGCGGTCGATCTTGGCGAACGATTGATGTTGTTGCCTGACGAAGGTGAGCTGCCGGAGCGGTTGCTGGCGGCGATACTCGGCGATGACTGGCCGTTCAGCCTGCGTTCCAACCTGCAACGTTTGCAATGGGCGGCCTCGCAAGTGCGTGGCAAGCTCTCGCGGGAGAATTGGCAGGCGTTGGTGGAGTTGCAACGCGAAGCGATGGAACTCGAGACCGAAGAACCGGACTTCGGCGAGTTACTCGACTTCCTCAACCGGCTGGTGATGTCCTTGGCGGCGCTGTCCGATTTTGCCCTGGACGACATGACCCGGGACGAAGGCTGGCGATTCCTGATGATCGGTCGGCGGATCGAGCGCCTGCAATTTCTAAGCGCTAGCCTGGCAGCGTTCCTGCGTGGCGCCGGGGCTTTTGATCAGGCAGGGCTGGAGTGGTTGCTGGAGCTGGGCAACAGCAGCATTACCTATCGTTCGCGGTACCTGGCGGTGGCGCAATTGATCCCGGTACTCGACCTGTTATTGCTTGATGAGCAGAACCCGCACGCGGTGCTGTTCCAGTTGAAGCTGGTGACCCGCACGCTCAAGCGCCTGTGCGACGACTTTGGCGTACCTCGCGAAGCGGGCCTGCCACAGTTGGTGGAGCGTCTGGCGCGTTTCGATCTGGGCTGCCTGGAAAACCCGTTGTTTGGCGCCGCCAGCGTGCGTGCTGCCGTCGAAGGGCTGGCTGATCTGCTGCAAGAGATTGCCGATGCGAGCGGGCAGGTATCGGATCGCCTGGCCTTGCGTCACTTCGCCCACGTCGATGATGTCAGCCAGCGCACGGTGTCCGTCTGATGAGCGCTCATTACCAGATTTTCCACGATACCCATTATCACTACGACAGTCCGGTGTCCTTGGCCCAGCAACTGGCGCATTTGTGGCCCAGGCCTTGTGAATGGCAGCGATGCAGCGACCAGCAATTGCAGATCAGTCCGGACCCGACTTCACGCCGCGATGAGCTGGATGTGTTCGGAAACCCGTTGACCCGGTTGGCGTTCGAGCGCCCCCATGATGAACTGCTGGTCAATGCTAGCCTGACGATTGAGGTACTGCCCCGGTCCCGGGTCGATTTCAATCGATCCCCAGCGTGGGAAGATACCCGCAACGTGCTGACCTACAGCAGCCAGGCGCTTTCGCCGCAGTTGCTTGAAGCCTGCCGATACCGGTTCGAATCACCTTATGTGCATCTGAAGCGCAACTTCGTTGAATTTTCCGAGAGCTGTTTTCCGGCGGGGCGGCCGCTGTTGCTCGGGGTCCAGGCCTTGATGGAGAAAATCTTCAGTGAGTTCACTTTCGATGCCGAAGCGACGCAGGTCGCGACCCCCCTGGTGGAAGTGCTGGAGCGACGGCGCGGGGTTTGCCAGGATTTCGCCCACCTGATGCTCGCATGCGTACGCTCTCGTGGGTTGGCTGCGCGCTATGTCAGCGGCTACCTGTTGACCCAGCCGCCGCCCGGTCAGCCGCGATTGATCGGCGCCGATGCGTCCCATGCCTGGGTGTCAGTGTTTTGTCCGGTGTCGGGCTGGGTGGACTTCGATCCGACCAACAATGTGCAACCGGCGCTGGAACACATCACCCTGGCCTGGGGCCGGGACTTTTCCGATGTGTCGCCGTTGCGTGGAGTCATTCTGGGGGGCGGCAATCATGATCCCGAGGTTCGGGTCACAGTGATGCCGTTGGAGTAACGACGATCACCATGTGGGAGCGGGCTTGCTCGCGAAAGCGATCCTTCAGTTACATAAATACTGGATGTGCCGCCGTCTTCGCGAGCAAGCCCGCTCCCACAAAGGAATATGCAGTATTTCGGAATGGACAGTGAGGCCGGCAGCATCGCCGCCAACCCCGGTCACAGATCCGTGGGCCCGATCAAATCATCCGGCCCGGAGGGGCTCAGGCGTCGGGCGCCTGATCTTTCGGTGCCTCTACATCACTTTCTGCCGCCACTTCACCTTCTGCATCCGGGTTCAGTGCCGCTGCGTCTTCTTCAGCCATTGCTTTCTTGCGCTGAAGCTTTTCCTCTTTCTTCTGTTCCTTGGCCAGGTCTCTCTGACGTTTGGCGAAGGAGTAATTGGGTTTGGCCATGGGCGATCCTCTGGGGTCGAAGGTGAGGTTTGAGCGGCGCGTATTCTGCCCTGTATCGGTGTCGAGTCGTTAGTCGGGTTTTTGCTCGACCCATTTTGGCGCAACGGTCGGTTGCCAACGATCCAGGGCGTCGAGCAGCGTCTGTGGCGATTCGCTCACCTGCAGCATGTCACGGTGTGCCGCGCGAACGAAGCCTTCGCCGACGATATGATCGAGAAAACCAGTGAGTTTGCTGTAGAAGCCGTTCACTTCCAGCAAGCCCATCGGTTTGCCGTGGTAACCCAGCTGGCCCCAGGTCCACACTTCGAACAACTCTTCCAGGGTGCCCAGGCCGCCGGGCAAAGCGATGAAAGCATCGCTGAGTTCAGCCATCCGCGCCTTGCGCGCATGCATGCCGTCGACCACTTCCAGGCGGGTCAGGCCACTGTGGCCGATTTCCTTGTCCTTTAGGCTCTGCGGAATGATGCCGATCACTTCGCCACCTGCCGCCAGTGCCGCATCGGCGACGACGCCCATCAGGCCCACCGCCCCACCACCGTAGACCAGGGTCAGCTTGCGAGCGGCCAAGGCCTGGCCAAGCGCCACGGCTGCTTCACGGTAAGCGGGGTTCGTGCCAGTGCTGGCGCCGCAGAACACACAAACGGATGCTAAAGACATGCATTACTCCTGGGTCGATCAGGGCCACAGAGTAAAGGCAGGCGCGCTGCGCTCCAAGGGCTAAACTTCGCGCTTGGGCGTTTCGCAGGTTCCGCTGGCCCCACAGGCATACGCGGCGAGCAAGCTGCACAACAGGGTATTGATAGACACGACAGGCGCTCCGAAAAATGAGGACGCTCTGATGATAGGGCCGGGGCAGACACCTGGCTGGTAGATTGTCTCGATCGGTCCCATAGCCCGAAAGTTGTATACAATTTTTGCTTCAGGTCATAGGAACTTGCGAAGTTTTCAGGCAGTCTTCTGTTCATTCGCATGTTCATTCACCCTGCCTTGGAGATTCACCATGTTTGCCAAACTTGTTGCGGTATCCCTGTTGACACTGGCGAGCAGCCAATTGATGGCTGCCGAATGCAAAGTCACCGTTGACTCTACTGACCAAATGTCCTTCAACACCAAGGCCATTGAAATCGACAAGAGTTGCAAGACCTTCACCGTTGAATTGACCCATTCTGGCAGCCTGCCGAAAAACGTCATGGGCCATAACCTGGTGATCAGTAAAGAAGCCGACATGCAGCCGATCGCCACCGACGGCCTGAGTGCTGGCATCGACAAGAACTACCTGAAGGAAGGCGACGCCCGCGTCATCGCTCACACCAAGGTCATCGGCGCCAAGGAAACCGACTCGGTGACCTTCGACGTGTCCAAGCTCGATGCCAACGAGAAGTACGGCTTCTTCTGCTCGTTCCCGGGCCACATCTCGATGATGAAAGGCACTGTGACCCTGAAATAAGCAGGTTCACCGCGTTATCGTTCTTCGCGAGCAGGCTCGCTCCCACAATTAGACCGCAATCAAATGTGGGAGCGAGCCGGCTCCGGGCGGCGTTCCGACGAATGGGCCATCGGCTTCAACAAATGTGCTGGCCAAAGAAAAGCCCGCTGAGAATCACTCCTCAGCGGGCTTTTTCATTCACTCACGCCTCAAGGCGCAAATGGCATCACGCGCTTGTGATGAGTCTTGTTGTACGTGTCGACAATGATCTTGAACGCTTCCTCGCGCACCGGCTCGCCGTGCAGGAAGGCGTCGATCTCGGCGTACGTCACGCCATGGGACGCTTCATCCGGTTTGCCCGGTGACAGGTCTTCAAGGTCGGCGGTCGGGATTTTCTCCACCAGCGCCTCCGGCGCGCCGAAGCTGCGGGCGATGGCACGGACCTGGTTTTTCACCAGGCCACTGAGCGGTGCCAGGTCGCAGGCGCCGTCACCGAACTTGGTGAAGAAACCCAATGCTTTCCACCCCCCGAAAAAGTGCCCAAACAATTGTAGATGCTAGCGTACAGCCTATCTTGTGTATTGTGCAAAAAGGAAAACTGCACAGCTGGAAAAAAGTGTAAGAGTTTTTCAATCCCTCCTCACCCGCTTACCACTCAGGCCATAGGCTCGAGGAATGGATGAGGCATAATGAACGACAATCGCGAGAGGTGGCTCTACCTGTTGTAGTTTCACGTTGGAGCCTGGCAAGGCAAAACGATCTGATGATGAGGCGGCGAGAGAGCCACATTTTGCGGTACCGCACAAAGGCATAGGAGGAACCATGGCGCAGAGTTTGAGGGTGGTAATGGCCCAGTTGAATATCCGTGTGGGGGATATTCAAGGCAATGTTGAAATGATCATCGAAGCGGCGAAGAAAGCTCGTGACGAACTCCATGCCCAGATCATCGTTTTCCCTGAACTTACTTTGTGCGGTTATCCGCCAGAGGATCTTCTGCTGCGCACTAGTATGCAGCGCCGAATTGAAAAGGCTCTAAATGAAGTTCGTGAAGCCGCACAGGGTATAGCTATAGTAGTTGGCTTCCCTTGGGTAGAGAGTGGTTCTGGTCACGAGGAACTACAAAGTAATCGCTACAACAGTTGCGCTATCTTTGCTGATGGACTGGAAGTCGGACGTTACAACAAGCAAAAACTCCCGAACTATCGCGTATTCGATGAGAAACGATACTTCGTGCCTGGTAAGGGGCCATGCATTGTTGAACTCTTCGGGGTGAAGATCGCTCTCGGTATTTGCGAGGATATCTGGTTCCCAGAACCCTTGAATGAAGCCTGTGCCGCAGGTGCGCAAATCATGCTCACTTTGAATGCCTCACCTTTCCATCGCGGCAAACAAGCGGAGCGCGAAGAGCTTCTTGCGCAGAGAGCAAATGAGTGCTCGATTCCGATGATTTATGTAAACCAAGTTGGCGGTCAAGACGAACTGGTCTTCGATGGCAACAGCTTCGTTGTTGATGGAAACGGAAAAGTTACTCAACGAGCCCCGGCCTTTGAAGAAGGGCTCTTCCATGCTGACTTTGCCATAAAAGAAAATTCCCTCGTACCAGTTGAGGCAGGGAAGGCTGAACTTCTGAGCTTAGAGGCGAGCGTTTACCAAGCATTGGTTATTGGTGTGCGTGATTACGTTCAGCGCAACGGCTTTAAGGGCGTTGTACTGGGTCTATCTGGCGGTATCGACTCGGCCTTAACGCTTGCCGTGGCGGTCGATGCCTTGGGAGCTGAAAACGTGGAAGCGGTAATGATGCCTTACCACTACACGGCCAAGATGAGCCAGGACGACGCGAAGGAAGAGGCCGAACTGCTTAACGTCAAGTACAGCGTGATGCCGATTCAGCCGATGGTTGAGGCTTTCCTAAGTACACTTACACCCGCTTTCGAAGGGCTGCCCAAAGACACCACCGAAGAAAACCTGCAGGCCCGTTGTCGTGGGGTAATTCTCATGGCTATCTCCAATAAAAAACGCTACTTGGTTTTAACCACTGGCAACAAAAGCGAAATGGCAGTCGGATATGCAACCCTCTATGGCGACATGGCGGGCGGCTTCGATGTTTTGAAAGATGTTCCTAAGACCTTGGTGTTCCGCTTGTGTGAATACCGTAACACCCTTGGGTATGTCATTCCTCAGCGAGTTATAGATCGACCGCCGTCAGCAGAACTTGCGCCGGATCAGAAGGATGAAGATTCGCTTCCTCCATATCCTGTCCTCGATGAAATCTTGCGATTGTACGTTGAACATGACTACTCAGCAGACGCCATTATTGATGCCGGTTTCGACAAAGAAGTGGTGCGCAAGGTAATTAGACTCGTTGATATTAACGAGTATAAGCGCCGCCAGGCTGCAGTTGGCCCGCGAGTAACTGAGCGAGGTTTTGGAAGGGATCGCCGTTACCCGATTACCTCGGGGTGGCGCATTGGCGATTAAATAGTCGATATAAGATAGCCAGCTCCAGCAATGGGGCTGGTACTAACAGGCCCAGCCTAAAATCGCATTCAACTATTCCCACTGTGCCAAATCTTATGCACCGTGGACACCGGCATACCCAATTTCACTGAAATCTCTTTTTGAGTCAGTCCATCAGCTTTAAAGCTTAGTACGGCTTTAATTTTGTCTGAAGCAATTGGTGGCTTGCCCGCTTTCGCAGCAACTAATTCTCCGTTATCAAACTTCGCTGGGACGTTTTCCAATACTCGCAAATCACGCAGCTTTTCAATTTCTGACTGAAGATAGGACATGTAGTCCTCAAGCGTCTCTTGTCGGTCGTAGCTGGAGGCGACAGCTAGCAAAGCTACAACATCAACGTCCAAGCGTTCGCTAATGCTTTCCAGCATCTTCAAGGTCACGTTGGACGTACCATGCTCTACGTTGTGCAGATGGCGAGCTTCCAATGCGCTTCCGAGCTGCTCTTGGGAGAGGCCGCGTGCGGCGCGAACGGTGCGGAGTACTGCTGCCAGAGTGTATCGCGATGGCATGAGGCGTCTTCCCGCAAAGGGAAGGATAAGGCCATATCGCAAAATTCACATCCATGAAATATAGTATGCGAATGTGAATCGATGATATGGTGTATCTATCCGTTCCAGCAGGTGGAAGGTGGTGTAGCAGGACAATCGCTGGCAGACGCAGAGTTGTCAATTTACATGCATTGTTGTCAGGGCTCGTCAGTACCGATTGAGCCCGTAAGAGATAGGCGGGAAGTAAGTCGTGTTGGTCACTAATCAGGCAAAACTTCAGGGACAGTTTCTTGCTCAGGACAGCCTTCGCTTGCTGTGGAAATCAGCAAGTCTCAATCCGGACAGTTACTACTTCGTAGTCGAAGGTTGCGGGCTGGTGGATGGTTCCTTTGGGCCTTGGGTACGTCTAGTGTCGAGCGTCGATGAAGTCGATTCCCTGTGTAGGGGAGGACAGGTCGACACGTTGAGCGTGAACAAGATTCAGCTGATGGCGCCGCCCGCCATGACGAAGCAGTCGGGATTTTCTATGCAGCCCTTGTCGGAGATCCGGATCAAGGAAGGTAGTGAAGCCAGTCCTGTCTACGAGTTTGTTACCAAAAGCGGGCAGATCTACTCAAGCGCTAGAGGGTGATGACTGGCGAGGCTGGCTGCAGTTACGAAAACTGCTCATTCAGCAATTCTGGAATGTGCTCAACACTGAACAACACGGCGACGCAATGAAGCTTCAAGTCTACTCAGATCTGCACCTCGAGTTCGCTCGGTTCGAGCCGGCCTCAAGCAATGCTGATGTGGTCATCCTGGCCGGCGACATTGATATCAAATCGCGTGGAGTCTCATGGGCGAACGACACATTCCACTGCCCGGTGATTTACGTCTGCGGAAATCATGAGTACTACGGCGGCCACACCGGGCGCACGCTTCGCAAAATGAAAGAGGCGGCAGCTCCTCATGTCCACGTCCTGGAAAACGAAGCTTTGATCCTGAACCAAACTAGGTTTTTGGCCACTACAGCTTGGACAGATTACTCCTCGACCGGAGATGTCGTTGCCGCGAAACGCGTCGCCTGGGAATGGATGAACGACTTCACCGTTATCAGAACAGATGAGAGTTACCGACGCCTTCGTCCCGATGATCTGATCGCTAAATCTAAAGCAGCTTATGCTTGGCTCACACAGGAACTGGGCAAACCATTTGATGGCAAAACCGTTGTAGTTACGCACCATGCGCCGGCATTGGATCACGTGGCTGATGATCTTCCCGCACACCTGATCGCAGCCTACGCCAACGATTGGCCGGAGCTTCTGGGCAAGGCGGATCTTTGGGTTTACGGACATACACACATTGCAGCGGATTTCTTAAGGTGTGGATGCCGAGTCGTTTCCAATGCTCGCGGATATCCAAATCAACAGACTGGTTTCGATCCGGATTTTTTGATCGAGCTTTGATATGCAGTCGTTCAGTCATGACACTCCGCGGACAGAGTTTCACTGCATGTAGGCGTCGGGCTCCACTATCGGTGTCAGCTGCACCTGAATCGAATTCGAGAAATTTACATGGTTACATTGGAAGAAATTTCCCAGCTCCTTTACGGCGCAGGGGAGGTGATGGCTGGCTGGCAGGGTACCCAGGATGAGCTGATTGCGTTGGCTGCAAAAGCGTTCCCAGGGAAACCATTTTGCGTAGTACGGCAATGGATTTTGATCGACCTTACGGTTAATTCGGGTGAGAAAGAAAGGCTCACCGGACTCGGTCTGCTTCCCGCAACGATGTATGCGCACGAAGTCGTTTTCGATAGTCGAAATCGATTTCAGCCCAGCATGTGGGTACGCAGCAACTTTGGCGTGTCTTTTAGCCAGGGTTGCATGTTTGAAACCAAAAGTACCGTGTATCTCCTCTGGGGGGCGGGCCTGAGAAAAGAGGCCTCCGTCGGTGCAGCTTTTTCGATGTCGGCCTGACGAGTGAAACGCGCCGGCAAATCATCTGGATTCGTTTTGGAGTATTTTCGGGATGTCTGAAATCATCGAAGTCGAATTTCATAGCAAAGAGTTGACCGACTTTCAGCTTTGCCGCCTCGGGCAAGCGAGCATCCGAAAGTATTCGGTGCCGGTCACTGCATTCGTCAGTGACGCCTTCATCGCAGATGACACATGCCTGGGCGTGTCCTTCGATCATGTTGGGCAAGGTGACGCTTTTCGCCCAGCAGATGGCGGCCTTCTTCGTACAGGAAAAATTCAGAGGGCATGGAAAGAGGGGCGTTACTGGCTTCTTGAATCTCAAACCGGCAACTACGTCCTCTGCAGCTTCCTGCGAGATTTTGGACGGCGCAGTTTTCGCGAATTGCTTCGCTCAGGTGAGCGTTGTTGAGGGGTTAAATCAGCAACGTTTCAGTGGCGCAACAGGACGCTGATACTGGTGCACCGGACACATCAGCTGTAAGCCATTTTCAATCTGTAGCTGCGTTTAATATCCGTAGTCAGCCAGCAATTTCTGTAGAAACTCACGTCGGCGCTGGACAACAGCCACACAGCCGAGAGATGAAACGCTCGATATTCGTTTAAGCCAGGCAATCCGACCCGCTCTAGCCGGTGAGAGATGAAAACCTTGATATTCCTCCGAGGCCCGGAGTTGCGTGCCTCAGCAACCCTGGAGTTGAGAGACAGAGCTCTCGATATTCGTATCCGCCAGCTTATTCGCCCGCGCCTTCAGATGGGAGATGAAACTCCTGATATTCGTCTCAGGCCCGCGTTGTCTGCCGCAAACGGCGATGGAGTGTCGAGAGATGAAACGCTCGATATTCGTATCGGTCAGCTGATTTATCCCGCTCCAGCCGGTGGGAGATGAAACTCCTGATATTCGTCTGATGCCCGCGTTTTAAGGCTCAAACGGGGATGGAGAGCCGAAAGATGAAACGCTCGATATTCGTATCGGCAAGCTATTCGGCTCGCGCCACCGGGTGAGAGATGAAGCACCGGATATTCATCTGAGGCTCGTTGTTGCAGGCCGAAAAACAACCAATTAGCGAGAGATAGACATCAGAAGCTCCGTACGTCGTCGCTGAACGCCAGGGGCTTCTACGTCTTCGTTATGGGCATTTACGGCTTCGCTGTTCTCTGTCAGCCATTGTTCGCGCTGTTTCGTCCTCAAGACCTCGGCTAAAGCCGGCCCCAATTGAGATTCTTCCTGAGTTTGCATGGTCTTGTCCTCTCAGCCGCGATACCCAGGCTTACCCTTATCTGTCGCGCTATTTCCTCGAGGGCGATGAACTGGTCATCTGGGCTGTGGTGACGTTCAGCGTGTGAGCGCGTATTCCGACCTGACCTGGCCAAGACACCTATCGCGGTGCTATCGAACAACGATCTGAGTAGGGCGTGATCGCCCGCAGTGCCTGGAGGGGATGGGTAGCAAGACAGCCTGGGATCTTTCCAAAACGAATCCCTGAACGTTGCGCAAGAAATTCAGTGTGGTGATCGAGAAGACAGCTCGTGAACTGGCGGGTAAGCCGAAAGCAAATGCACGCGCCAGATCATCACGTGGTAGTTGGGAGGAGCGAGAAAACATTATCGGAAGGGGAAGAGTCATCTATAGGAAGCCAACTTCCCTCTGGGCGATGGCAGCCAAATAGTAATGCCCACTACTTGAAATGGAAGGGTAGAATTCGCGTGCGCTCGGCGGGTGTCGACGCCGCTGGGTTTCCAGCGTCCTTTTCGTAAGAAACCTTTGAATGGTGAACTTATGACACTACTTTTCTTTAACGAGGTGATTAATGGCTACAGGCGACGACGATATTAAACAAACCGAGCAACTGGTTCAAAAGCTGCACTCTGGAGGTAAGCTGAGCGTAAAACTGCTCCCGGGCGGCTCAACTTCCTACAGGGCTCAGGATTCCGGGCATGAGAATGCGGAGTACTACGGATGCCCTCAAGAGCCTGAAGAACTGGGTAGGTTTAACGATCCCAAAAAAGAAATCGGGATCTGGTATGGGGCTGAACACCCTAGCGGAGCGCTGGCCGAGACGTTCGGAAGGCTTCGGCCCAAGGAGTCGAGAGGGCTGGGTATCGTAATCAACGCCACAGATCTCGAAACAAGGGATATGTGTGTAGTTGAGACGACCCGAGATTTGAAGCTGCTGAATCTGAGGCTATGTCTGTCCAAAATGAACCGGACGGTGGACGAAGTGACCGGCCCTGACTATACGCTTACGCAAGAAATTGTGGCAGCGGTGGCCAGGTTGCCAGGCAACCCTTTCGATGGTATCGCTTACGAGTCACGGCATCACCCGGACGGCCACAGTTGTTATGCACTGTGGACGGCACCAGGTGAGGCCACAACGGTTAAGACCGTTAAGATGACGAAGCTTTCGGAGTTCGAGTACAAAGGAGAACTTCCGGAAGGCTTTGAAGAAGACAGCATTGATGCAGAGGAAATCATGACCGAAATCCTCGGCTATAAGGTGCTTGGCTCTTAAGCTCCGCTACCCTTCACACAGCGCCCCACCTTTGGGTGCGCTGTTTTTTAAGCAGGAGTTGAGCTCATGAAAAGAGCAGCTTCACGCTTGATCGCACTCAACTGTTCCTCATTAGCTCCGCCTTTTAGTACTACATACGGTAACTCTACCTGCCCATCACCGAAGGCAATAGGGTTTAGGAAAAATGTACACTGAGCCTCAGCGCTGACATTTTTTTTCATTAGACCCAAAATTTCTTCGAGGTGAGGCAACTTCACGTCCCCCACAAATTGGAATGCAGGGTAGAGGTAATCGTTTCCTTCCTGGATCGCGATTAAAGTACCTTTCTTCACGTGGTTATTAATGGTTTGCCTCGTCGTACCCAAGGCGCTCGCTACAGCCTGACTTTTCAGTACACCGCCAAACTCTTTGAGTCGTTCGAAGAACTCAATCTTTGCGGCTACGCGTCGAGCTTGCTTTCGCGTCTCCCGAGTACTCAGGGCCCCGGCAATAGATCCGCTGGTTGCAAGCTTTTGGAGAAGCTCTGCATCAGTCAAGGATCCGAGATTTTCCTTGGTTTTTTCCTCAGACCACTGCTGGAACACATTGGTTAGGAGCTTCAGCACGCGCACCGATCCACCTGCTACATCTGGAACCTTTTCCAGGGTAGCGGCCAGGGTATCGACTATTGCATGAATTGATCTGTGCGAGTCCATAAAGCACCTCAGTGTTCTTGGTTGACGATTCACTATAACAATAACTGTAAAAAATCGTCAAACATATTGCTGGTCAGGCGACGGACGGAGCCGCGAGCGTCTGGGAAAACCACGCCCGAGTCGACGTAACCATACGTGGTTTGGGGGGGGATGACTGATCTTCTTGGAAGGGTAAGGATGGGGTTGAGATGCCGAACCTGATGAGGCTTGAGGGCAGCAACTGCATGGCTCCGCTGCCTCATGAGCTGCTGCGGGATACACATCCCGGGATGTCTGTCGCCGTGGCGATTTGTTCATCGGGATTTTCGACCTGGGAATGGCTTCAGCTATGCGCTATCTCATGGGCAAACCCGCTGGGGTAAGATCTTATTGGTGCTTTACGGGAGACTGCGACTCGCCAGTGCTTTGTCATCGTACGTCCCACGCTTCAGCTGGTACCATTCAGCGAAATGTAGGCATGCCCGTAAGAGGGGCCAGTAAATCTTCCTCGTCATCCTCTTCGCGATCCCGCTCGGGCAGCGTCAAGATTCCCAGGGTGTAGTTGTACCCATCACCTTCCACCACAAATGCGTGTTCTGTGATTTCCAGCCCTTCGGGCTCTTTCGGGAACCAAGCTCGCGCATCAACTCGCGCCTTATCTCCCGATGCTGAACGAAAAGAGCGTGTGAGCACCGATGCCGCAGGCACCTCGATGGGCTGCTTAGAGGTGGCTAAGTAGGCTCCGCTTTTGAATGCCCGATCATTCGAAGATGACCAATCGAGGAACCCATCCTTGGCGGCAAGTACGACTACCCGCCCAGGAGCAATCTCCCGCCACTTGAGGGCTGCAGCGGTGAGAGATACGTCATATCGATCCGCACAATGCCTGAGCAAATCTATGGAAAGCTCATGACCGGACACTTGGCTACGGAAGTCGTCAGCGGGCATGAGGAGATAGGAGGCGAATACGTCTGCCTCTGCTTCAATTTTCTTCCCAAGTGCATCCCAGGTGTGCATGTCCTTGGGGGCGCATTGGAAATCCTGCTGCAGATCGCGATGAAGTATGTAGTGAGCGAACTCATGAGCGATCGTGAAGTTTATCCGTCCCGATGAAGCCACATTTTCGTTGACCCCAATGATCCATTTGTCCCCCTTGGGGCTTTTTTTGAGCATGCCTTCAAAGCTAGGGATAGGTACCGGCTTGATAGCCGAAATAGGTGCTTCAGGGCACACAGCTTTCGAGTACTCGAGCGCAACCTCCCTAACCTTGATTGGAAACTGGTCGAATCCAGCAGTACGTAGAACCTTCGTGATTTTGTTTGCTTCATTCTTCGGGTTCTTTTGCATCGTCAGTCTTCCCACCAATCGTCCACGATTTTTCGAAGGCGCTTCTTGTCACCTTCGTCAAGCGCTTGATATTTCCTAAAGAAAGCGCTGTCAGTTTCCACATCTTGAGAAGTTTCTGTAGCGCTTCCGAGCAGTGTTTCAGGCGCGAGATTCAACGCGAGCGCAATCTTGTTCACCTTGTCCATTGACGGATTAGGTTTGTCTCGGTTCTCGAGCTCCCACAGGTAGCTCTTGCTGGAGTCTGTTAGCTCCGCCAAGCGCTCCAGAGAAATGCCGAGCTCTCGCCTCCTGGCGCTGATTTTCATTCCAAGGCTTGATGCCACCGTAATCACCTCCCAAGTCGTTCGGTGAGTGTACCACTGTACCGAACGAAAAAAACCCTATTGACAGGGTGGTTAGATCAGGCGCACAGTGAAGTCGTCGTTCGGTGGCCTGATATGTCAGCGTTCGGTGAAAAGGAATGTAGAGCTTTGTAATATCGTTGGAATGGGCTCTACGTTTAGGCAGGCTGAGGTGCTCATTGGTCAGCTTGGCCGTATGACAATGAGGATAGGCTTAACGTCCGGATGAGCGGAGACGCTACGACGGAAGGGGAATTAAGGGGGCAAGGATGGACTAGCGAAGAAAGAAATTGACCGCTCACCGAGTCGGAGATGCTGGGAATCGCAACTGCAATTGCGCCCCAGCGAGTGCATGAAGAATGCAGGCACAGATTCAGTATCTTCATGCGCCATCGGGTAGTCAAGGCTACTCGCTGCTCTGACGCACTCACGAAGCCCGTCGGGGCACCTGTTCACGCCAGAGAAAAGGCGTGTGGAGATACGTATGAACGAAATTACTCAGAGTCATATTTTCATCGCCGGATTGGATCTTGAATTCAAGCCGGTTCCCATCAACGACGAGACACCGA
Organism: Pseudomonas sp. G5(2012); assembly: GCF_000408945.1. Taxonomy (NCBI): domain Bacteria; kingdom Pseudomonadati; phylum Pseudomonadota; class Gammaproteobacteria; order Pseudomonadales; family Pseudomonadaceae; genus Pseudomonas; species Pseudomonas sp. G5(2012). Next base: position 184,638 of record NZ_APIO01000039.1, on the reverse strand, counting down.
TCGGTACACAGATTGCCCGTGCCGGTGGCTATCTCCCTGATCAGATGCCTACGATTCTCCAGGCACTTCCATCCGGTGCATTCGAAGATATTCGTCCGGACGAGCTTGTGGATTTGGTGGCAACGTCGCGCCGCTTCATCGTGGTCGAATCTGACCGCTCCTACTTCTTCGCGGTCGATGGCCAGCGTTATGAATGGCCATGCAAGATCATCAATGGCCACACAGTCCGGAAGCTGGCACAGATTGCTGAGAACATGCGCCTGGTGCAGCAGCTGGAAGAAGAAGTCGATCGCGAAATCGCAGACGCTGACGTTATCAATCTGGGTGAGGAGGGCATTGAGCGCTTTGTCATTCGCGAGGCGATCTGGAAGCTCAAGATCCAAGGTCGTACCTTGGAGTTCGGCAAGCCACAGGTCACTGTTCGTGAAGCCGCTTTGCGCGCTGGGCTGGATGTCTCCCAGCATTGGAAGATTACCCTCACGGCTGCAGGGCACCATTCCGAACTGCCCAGCATGGACGCGATCGTTGACCTCAGCGCTCCGGGCATTGAGAAGCTGCGCTTCACTCCTAAGGATGTTGGGAACGGTGAGGTCGCAACGGCGCCCCGTCGTGTTTTCAACTTGCTTCCAGCTGACACGGCGTACCTTGACCAGCTTGGCTTGTGCTGGGAAACCTGCATCGGGACAGATGGCCTGCGCTATTTGGTGATCCACAACTATGAACTGCCGGCGGGCTACAACCACCAGTATGTTCAGCTGGCGATTCAAGTCCTGGCAGGTTACCCGGTCGAGCCGTTGGATAGCTTCTACTTGTACCCACATGTGTCACTGGCCACAGGTGTGCTCCCTCCCAACGTGCAACTGACGGCTCAGATCGACGGTTTGGGCTTCCAGGGGTGGTCACGCCACCGGACAACTGTTCCGTGGAATCCGCATGCCGATAACGTCATTTCGCAACTGGCTCTGGTCGAAGGCTGCCTTCACAAGGAGGTTGGTCAATGAAAGCTGGGGCGACGCTCGTAATGACCGAAGCCCTGCACTCCGCACTCCGGGAGCATCTGTTCCCGGGGGACGGTTTAGAGGCAGCGGCCATCCTCATCTGCACGCGACACGAAGGTGAGCGCACCAAGTTGCTCGCGAAATCTGTGATCCCGGTTCCCCATGGAGCGTGTGTCAGGCAGAAGGATTTTTTGAATTGGCCTGGCGAGTACCTTGATCTTGCTATAGCTCAGAGTGAGGAAACTCAGTCCTCAATCGTGCTCGTCCATTCTCATCCAGGCGGTTTCTTGGGCTTCTCAGATCTGGATGATGAGAGCGACCAGATCACCATGCGATCGCTGTACGCTGGAGTGGAAGTGATCCATGGCTCAGCTGTCATGATCCCGGACGGCAGGGTGGTGGCTCGCACGTACGATGATTCGCAATGCCCTACCAATGTACGGCTGGTCTCAGTAATCGGTGATGACATAAGGTTGTATTTCGACGAAGTCGAAGACCATGTAGTCCTGGACGGTAGATCTGGAGCGCCGATGGCATTCACCTCTGAAATGACCCAAGCGTTGGCGAAGCTGAGCGTGGCTGTCATCGGGGTCTCTGGTACTGGCTCAGTTGTGGCCGAGCAAGTTACCCGTTTGGGCTTTGGCGAGATCATCTTGATTGACCATGACCGCGTTGAGGAGAGAAACCTCAATCGGATTTTGAACAGCACCCAGGAGGACGCGAACTACTCTGCATCCAAGGTGGAGATGTTCGCGAGCTCCATCGAGCGTGTGCGGGGTAAAGGAGTGGCCCGCCCGATTGCAAAATCGATCGGGACTCGCGAGGCAGTATTAGCGGCAGCTGATGCGGACATTCTCTTCTGCTGTGTGGACACGCGATACGCCAGGATGATCGCTGATCGAATCGCTAGCCGTTTTCTCATCCCGCTCTTTGATGTTGGCGTGCTCATTCCTACGATGAAGGATGAATCGGGAGTGATGATCGCGGGAGTTTATGGCCGCATAGATTATGTGCAGCCTGGTGGATCATCTCTCGCTGATCGTGAGGTCTACACCGGTGAATCGCTTCGTGCCGAGAGTCTTCTGGCTGCGAATCCTGAGGCCTATCAACAGCAGATTCAGCATGGGTACATTCGAGGGTTCCATGAGGAAGCTCCCGCTGTGATTTCCCTGAACATGCTAGCGGCATCCTCATGTGTGATGGAGTTTTTGGCCAGAGCATTTCCGATGCGTGAAGAGCCAAACAGAAACTACGCGCGAACGTTAATCAAGTTCAGAGAGGCAGAGCAGGAGTTCACCGCAGAAAATGACTTTCCGAAGATCCCGGATCCAGGGCTTGCGCTCGGCGCCGTTGAGCCGCTTCTCGGGATCGCTGACTTGGCAGGTGATGTGTGATGCTCAAGGCCTTAAAGAAAGCTGTTTACCGCTGGTTAGACGGCCTGCTCCCCGCTAGGAAATTGCAGGTCGTGCAAGGCGATGTCCTGCCAAGCCAACTGCCTTTTCGATCTCTAATTCTTGTTAAGGATGGCGCGGAGGACTGGTGCGTTGGGTTCAAATGTCCATGTGGTTGTGGTCGGACGATTGAGCTTTCACTGCCGCCGGATATGACGCCAAGGTGGACATGCAGTACCGATCCCCTAGGGCGGCCAACGCTGCATCCATCCGTGTGGCTAAAAAATGGCTGTAAGTCACATTTCTGGCTGCGAGAGGGCAGGGTCATTTGGGTGTGAAGACGAAGCGGAGCGCTGGCGCTTGGGTCAGTGTTTCGCACATTCGAGGACTAGGACTCGCTGGAGAGGAGGGCTTCTTCACATCTGCCTCTTGGATCTTTCGTTCTGAGTTGGAATCCAGCAGCATCACCGGCTCAGATGCTCGTTAAGGTCAGGTGTTCGTGTCTTACAGTGATTGGGAAAGAAATTGGGCGTGGCTACGTGCCAAGGCCAAACAAGCAAGATGCCTCTCGGCTGAGGAGGAGGAGTATTTAGATCGCGAGCTGGCGATCAAAATTCGTGAAAGGATGGAGCATGAGGCCTCAGTTCGGTGGTGGCAGCTTTTCGGGGTGGAGGGCCATCGTTTGGATTGCATTGAGGCAGAGGCCCAGTTCATCGGCCACTTGGACGAGATTTTTAAATGCCCGCCCGCGAGCCATTTCCTAGCCCCGACAGAGGCGAAGCTGCGACTTCATCATGCCTATCATTTCAGTCGGCGGGGGGTATACCACGGCGTCGAATTTAAGGCGCCTCCCACGACACGTTTGCTTGAGCTCATGCTGTATGGGTATTTCCCCTACGAGGATACCTGGATCTACCTGGACAGGAGATCAGAACTGAGCTCCGACGGGTATAAGAAACCTAAGCAGTGGCTCGCGCTTCCTCGAGGAGAGACCCCTCGAGATAGGCTCGGCATTACCATCGAGATCAGCTTATCTGGCCTCACGCCGATCCGCTCGCAATCACCAGCAACACTGTTCAGCAGCTTGAAGCCTTCGGAGAAAGAGAACCTGGCCAGGGAATATGGGGCGGAAGGCTCTCATCAGCACTGGCTTGAGCAGATCGTGGAAAGCCTGTTCGCTGAAAGAGGTCGTCGAGCCAGAATCAGGATCAGCTATGCAGGCGAGGCAGGCGGTAGTCATCTCCCCCTTGCTGAGTTGATTGCTGAGGGAGGCCGCACTCCAGGTAAAAAGGTGGTCATGCAAGATGGCAATTACCTCAACTGCGAGCCTGGCAATCTCGTCACTCGCTCAAGTCGAGGCAGGACAATGAGCTGCAGAACCTGTCGCCGCCCCACAACCAGAGACCAATCTGAGCTTACTAAGGACTCGGCGGGGTCAAGCCTTCGCGTCTGCCATTCCTGCCTCCGATGGATGACCAAATCCTCTTAGTAGAAATAGTCTCACGAGGGGCTTGCGCAAAATGTACAGTTAAATCAATATAAACCCTATGATGTGGTAATTGCATCATAAAGACATAGAGACCGGCTTTTTGGCCGGTTTTTTTATGTCTTGGTTTTCTCCTATCGCCGCATCCAGCGGCAGTTTGTGTCCCTTAATTTACGTGCCTAATGGCTGAAGAATCGCGAGCACTCGTTCGTGAGACTTACGCACGTCTATAGAAAATGGGCGGAGGCCCTGATATGAAAAATTCGATCCAGATTGATTATCAAAATAAGACCATCGTTTTCAGCTCGAGCGGCTGGTTGAATGCTAGCCACGTCGCGGAGCTTTATTCTGCTTCAGTAGACGGCTGGTTGAGATCCCGTGAGACACAGGAGTATCTGGCTGATGTTGCTACTGCACTAGGTGCCGAAGGGCCTCAGGAGCTCATCCAGATCAGTGGAGATCGAGCGGGTGGCATTTGGCTGCACCCGAAGGTGGCGATCGATTTTGTTAGGGAGATTGATCGTAAGCTCTCTCGCTGGTGCGACTTGACCATCGATAGAATTTTGCGTGGCACCTTTTCAGTGAAAAAGCGTTTCGACGCAGCGTGCAAGGTGTTGGATGAGAGTCGGCATGAGGCGAGCAAGCACGGAAGGGGGCTGATGGAATGGCGCTTGAAGAAACGAGGGCTCGAATATCATGTGGCCCATCTGAAGGATCAATTGCAGCTTACATTGGGGCTTAATAATCCCAACTGAAAAAGACGAACGAAAGCCCGCCTAGTGCGGGCTTCGTCGTTTTTGGAGTCAGCTAAATCGAGACTTGCAGCGGTTATTTCCGATCGCCTGGCGCTTCGGGCTGAGGTCTCACTGATACGTTGCGCCGTAAGCCTCCTCCAGAAGCGGAGGGCTTCTACATCCCGCGCTCAGAGGCGGCCAATACGGCGGGACTTGTACTAACCCTGGCTTATTCGAATCCCGGCGTCATCGAGGTGCCGGATCGCTGGGTTCTGTAAGGTAGCCAGCCTTTTGGTAGAGATTGAAATGCCGCATCATTGCTACAGGGTCGCCGGTACCAAGGTAGAGAGGGCTTGCGCTTTCGTTAACCGGTTTGCTAGATTTATGTCCGCGCAGGGTAGGCGCATCACACCCGTCTTTGAAAGCTGGAAACGGCACTACCTGTTGGTTCTCTTATGCTCAAGGCCATGTTATTTCGAGGCCCTGCGGCGGCGTAGGCGGGTGGCGTTGCATTAGGGGCGGAGAAACCAACATGAGCACCATTCCCGACGTTCGTCCGTCTACCCTTTCCGGTATCAAGCGTAAGGCCAAGCGCATCAATGGCCTGAACCCTGAAATCGTCTACCGTGTTGCTTTGGATCTGTCTGCAAAGCAGTCCGGCTACGAAAGCTACCATCACGCACGCAGAGTGCTGCAGGCCGGGCTGAGTGCTCCTTCACTGCACAGCATTTACCTCTCGGCGTATTGGCGTGACTCTTCGACAAAGCCACGATCAACTGGGCTTGAAGTTCTTGGGATTAAACTCCGGAGGCCGCTGACAGACTTCCTAGGCAAGCATCAATGTCACTTTGCTCAAAATCTACAAGGGTTCTTCGTCGAGTCGTCGGATCATGTCGAAATGAGGAGCACTGTCGACAGCTTGGAGAAAGCAAAGGGGTTGCTGACTCGTGCAGCTCTTTCTCTTCAATTCATGGAAGCTGCACGGCTCCAGCCTGCAACAACGAAGGTTCAGTGGTCAGCCATGGAGAGGGCAGGCGAACTCCCTTCTTCAGATCATATCTCTCGTTGGGTGTGTGCCGACACCGGCGCATGGCTGATGCTTGATGAGCCCTATGGGCATGTACTTGCGCCTGAGTATCAAGCTAGGCGCAACGACTGGTCTAACGAAAATGGCTTCAAGCTGGCAATGCCTGGCTGGGAAGGTTTATACAACCCTGGTTATGCGACGCCGCATTTATTGGGGCACGACGTCGATCTCATAAACCGTGTCGTCGCCACGGTGGAGCACCTCAGTTTAGGTGAGGCTAGTACTTGGGCTTTTCAGTCAGAAAACTTCAGCAGCCAGTTCGTGAGCCCTGCACGAGCGCAGTCTGGGAAGAAGCGCAAGCCTCGTCCTGGTACCACGTACGGATCCAGTAAAAACGCGATCGAATACCGTCGCAAGGAAGGATGGGGTTCCTACTGGCGACCAGCTCAGCAAATGAGCATCGCTGACCATAACGCAATGGGATGGATACTTAAGCGTTTGTACGCAACAGCTATGCCTTTCACTGTCCGCACGCAGCTCTCGGAGCTCCATGCTGAGCTGGAAAACTGGATGGATGCCGAATACAAGGGTGAACGCCATCCAGACTTTGATCCAGATGCCTACTATGGCGGCTACGATATCCCTTGCTACCAAAACCGCATTGAGGTGCTTGAAGCGCTGGATCGTCTCCGTTCGATCATGGCGGGCACGTATCTGGACTCTAAACCTTTGAGAGATCATTTCAGAAAGCTGGATTTGGCACGTCAGCATATCGCTAAGTCGTAAACTCAGGCTAAGAGCTTTTGTTGTTTTTAATTTCGGAGTCCAGGGGTGGAAGGTCATAATTTTGAGCGTTTAAAGGCCCACATATTGCAGTTGTCAGTAGCCTCGGAGTTCGATCGGGCTAGGCTTGAATGGAAACTTCACGCTGTTGAGGTTAGTGAAGAGTTTGATCAGTGTCCGTGCGGGAAGGATATTAAAGAGCACTGCTATATTATAAATTCTAGGAATGGTAACAAAACTTACGTAGGCAACGTGTGTATCAACCGTTTCCTGCAAATCGAGACGGGCAATCTGTTTGCCGGATTGCGGAAAATTACGCTTAATCCGAGCGCGAATGCAAACGAAGATTTAATCGAGTACTCTTGGGAAAAGGGTTACCTGTTCGGTGAGAACGAATACTTGTTCTTGAAACGCACCATGAATAAGCGAAAGTTGTCTCCTGATCAAATTTCTTGGAAAAAGAAAATTAATAACAGAATTTTGAAAGGGACGGTGGTGAGGCGTCGGACAGTCCGAGATTGAGATAGGCTCACCGTAGTAGGTGAGCCCTCTAGGCTGGCTGACGAAAGGAATGATCAGCCGGGCTTACCTTCATTAGCCTAGCCGCTTGCGCGGGAACAAGGAGTTGGGCCGGTGAGGGATTCTTGCTCGATTCGTCCACCTAGCCTCGGTTCGGGAAAGGGCTCGCAGCTGGGACTTGCGTTGTTGACGGCGCTGTAGTCTATCCCGTGAGAATGTCGCTGCTACGGACACGAAGTGTCCGCCTATGCTGTTCCTCCAAGGATGTGCGAGGGAGGGCGATTCGAGGCGTACAGATGAGAAGGGCGATGCGGGTGGGCTGGCATTCACCAATCCGTCGCTCAGGTGTGAGAGATAGGCATCAGAAGCTCCATACGTTGTCGCTGAATACTCCCTGGGCTTCCACATGCTCGTTGTAGGCATTCATGGCTTCGCTGTTCTCTGCCAGCCATTGTTCTCGCTTTTTCGTCCTCAAGGCCTCGGCCAGAGCCTGCTCCGTGTGAGATTCTTCCTGGGTTTGCATGGTCTTGTCCTCTCAACCGCGATACCCAAGCTTACCCTTAAGCAGGCACCTCATTTCAAGGCGGCTAATAGAGCTGTTCCTGAGTGGAACATTCCAGCCCGCACGGATAGCCGCTTACGCGAAGAAGCGACGCTTCTGCTAATGGCACATTGGCGGCAGTTTTTGGTTCCATCTCAAGAGACCCTGGTCAATTTCGGCTCATCCCTCAGGCAGACGTGCTCAATAAATTTTTTGAACCCGTTAAAGGTTCGTAAGAGTTGAGCCGATTGGAATTAGCAAGCCAATTTTTCGAGAGTGCTATGAGCGACAACGACCGTCTGAAATCCCGCATCACCTTCAAGTCGTCTGAGTTTTTCACTTTTCCGGAAACAGACGAGCATTATCGTGCGACTGTCAAACTCACTCCGTCTCGACTCATACGTGTAACCCTAAGCGACTTCAAAGCAAGCTTCACCACACAGCAAGTTTATGAGATCGCAACTGGTCTAATCAACGCAGTAATTAGCTCGTTTGATCACAATCACTCAAAGCCGGATAAGTCTAAAGTCCAGAGTGCTCATGATCATTGGACTGCTCTCATTTTGCGCCATAACCCGTTTGGATCACACCAAACATCTGATCTGCTCCACGTTGTGAGTACTGGTAGAAATTTCCTAATGGAAGGAGCCCTGCTCGATCCCGAGCCGATGGTGGAATTTGGGGATGGTGAAGAGCCTATCTACGAATTTCAGATCAGACTAGACGGCCAATACGTCATAATGAGTTTCGGTTGGGTTAGCTGGAGTCTCAGGCGAAGCGAAGCACAGTGGCTGGCAGAACAGCTTTGGACTGCAGTTTTTTTGGCAACAAAGCCTAAAGCGCAGATTAATCAGGAGCGTGCAAAAGGAGTATGCGCGATCTGATACTTGTTGGGAGCGTATCTTCCGTCATCCCGACACAACAGGCCTCGCCCCAAAGCGGGCGTAGGCCCCTTGAACCTTTGCACTTGCTGCTGACTATCACTTGGGATCGATGGGGCTTTAACAAGCTTTACGGCACGACGCGTGGGCATGAGATCGTTGACTAGGCGTCCTTTTACATCGGCAGGCAGTAACGGAAGTCTGCCAAAAACACCTGATTGAACTGTTGATATTGGTGTATTGTTAGGTGACTAACTACATAGAGATCTATCATGTCTAAACTTGCAGAATATCGCCAGCTCGAAAAACACCTTGCCGAGCAAATCCAGGCCTTGGAAGCCCTGAAGGGTGATGCTGGCTTGAAGCAAGAAATCGAATTTGAGACCAAGCTGCGCGCCTTGCTTGCCGAATACAGTTACAGCCTGCCAAAAGTGATCGCTCTGCTTGATCCTCAAGCTGGCCGTCGCGCTCCAGTCGTCGAATCCAAAGCAGGCACCCGCAAACCTCGTCAAGTGAAGGTCTACAAAAATCCTCACACCGGCGAAGTCGTCGAAACCAAAGGTGGCAATCACAAAACGCTGAAGGAATGGAAAGCGCAGTACGGTTCCGATACCGTGGAATCCTGGCTGACCAACTGATTTTGGTTTGAGTACAAACAAAGGCTCATAAACAGGGCCTTTTTTTGTTGGCGTTGGGACGAACATGGCGCTTGGAAAAGGAGAGTCTGGAATCGCATCAGCTTGCCGGGTTCAAGCGACAGAGCCTTGATTCAATCTCTCAAGCGCTTCTTTCACGACAACGTACCCAGCCTCACTATTTGAAACCTGCAATGGCGTCATCCCACCCAACGCGGTTTTCGGTTTGTTCAGCCAAGCTGCCGCTTTCTCTTTGTCTGCAAAGACTTGCTCTGCTTGCAGCTGAATCAGATCAACATGATCCAACAATCGGGCTCCTGTGAAACCGATCTTCTAGTAAGCTGCAAAATAACCTAATGTGACAGTTAATTGTCTATTTTTTACACGTAATGCTGGCTTAATTCCTATTCGGCGTTATCGCCTACGTCGGAGCCTAACGATAGGTTATTGATGACGCGTGTCCAATTGTAAGAGCCATTTCCAACGACTACACTCCAGCCCATGAAACGCTATCTGCGGTTTTACCTCATTTTTCTGATCAGCCTGGCGCTTCCCCTCAGCGGGATGGCGGGCGTTCAGCCGCCGACAGAGCCTTGCCCGATGAAGACGATGGGCATGGCGATGATGGACGACATGGGGATGGACTGCTGCAACGACATGAAAAGCCCTACCGAACACGGCAAGCCTTGCAAGCTTGGCCAGGAGTGCAAGACGGGCGGCATGTTGCAAGTCTCGATCCTCAAGCCGCTGCTTACCGTATTCAGCCCCGTAGTGCTTTCCTTTTTCAGCGACTCCCTACCTGAACAGACCCCTTCCGGGGTATGGCGACCGCCTCGCGTTTGATTCCAGTCCCACATTGAGCCTCATTCCGCATTAGCGGAATGGACTAGCTGTGCGCACGTCTTTACCGCGTGCAGTGGATGATCACAGGAATCGTAAACATGAACTCCAAGTGCTTTTGCGCAGGCTGGTCTCTCGTGACCGGCCTAGCGGCAAGCGTGCTGGCATTGCCGAGTTTCGCTGCCGCATTGACGCTCGATGAAGCGTTGCGGCTGGCAGAAAACAATGCGCCGTCGCTGACCGCACAAGACGCGAAAATTCAGGCTGTCAGCAGTGCAGCCATCCCTGCTGGTGAATTACCTGATCCCAAGCTCCTGGTGGGCGTGCAGAACTACCCTATTGGCGGCCCGGATCGTTGGAGCATCGACCAGGACTTCATGACCATGCAAATGGTCGGGGTCAGGCAGGAAATGCCCAATAGTGACAAGCGGAAGGCGCGCATCGAGGTCGCCGATGCGGCTATTGATCGCGTCTCTGCGGAACGTCTAGTCGAACGCCTGAAGGTACGCCAGTCCACAGCGTTGGCGTGGATCAGTAGCTACTCGGTTGAGCGCAAAGATGCGCTGTTCCAGGACTTCTACAAAGAAAATCGTCTGCTAACCGATACAGTCCGGGCCCAAATTGCCGGTGGCCGCGCTCAACCTGCTGACGCGGTGACGCCCAAGCAAGAGGCAGCTCAACTGGCAGAACAACAGGACGATCTGAACCTCCAGAGAACGCAAGCACGAGCGGCCCTCAAGCGCTGGATTGGCAATGCCGCTAACGAGAAGCCCGTGGGCCGTTTGCCTGAATGGCCTGTCGACACCTCAAGTTATTCTCATAAATTGCAACACCATCCCGAGTTGGCAGCGTTTGCCCCGATGACCCGCGAAGCGCAAGCCAAGGTTCGTGAAGCCGTGTCGGAGAAGCAGTCGGACTGGAGCTGGGAAGTGGACTACCAGCACCGTGGCCGTGAGTTTGGCGACATGGTCAGCGTGCAATTTTCCTGGGATTTACCGCTGTTTCCTGACTCTCGCCAAAACCCAAAAATCGCGGCCAAACAGGCTGAACTGAGCCGGCTTGAGGCTGAGCGAGAAGTATTATCACGCGAGCACACTCAGCAACTGGAAAGCGAGCTAGCTGATTATGAGCGCCTCAATCGTGCCGTGCGCCGAAACCAGGAAAGCTTGCTTCCGTTGGCCAAGGAAAAGGTTGAACTCACCATGGCCAGTTACCGTGCAGGCAAGGGCGATTTAAACGCCGTGGTTGCCGCGCGGCGTGAGCTCATCGAAGCCCGACTCAAACAGGTTGAAGTGGAAGAACAGCGAGCGCTGACCAGTGCGCGCCTGTATTTTGCTTATGGGGAGTCCAGCCAATGAGCCTCAAAAAATGGAACGGTGCAGTGCTGGTGGGCATCTCGCTCGCATTGGGTGTTGCCGGCGGGTACTGGTTCGCTCAACAGCGCATGAGCGGAGACCCCAGTACCGCCCCGCAACAGGCCCTCAATTCAGCGGCGGAACGCAAGGCGCTGTATTGGTACGACCCCATGTACCCGCAGCAAAAATTCGATAAGCCGGGGAAATCCCCCTTCATGGACATGCAGCTGGTTCCCCAGTACGCCAGCGGTGAAGGAGTTCGGGCGACTGTCACTATTGATCCGCGTCTGACTCAGAATCTTGGGCTGCGTTTTGCGACTGTCACCCGTGGTGTCTTACATTCCAGCCTCAACGTGACAGGCATCCTGGCGTTTAACGAGCGTGATGTCGCCGTGATTCAGGCACGCACCACTGGCTTTGTGGAGCGAGTCTACCCCCATGCTCCCGGCGATGTGCTCAAGGCCAACGCGGCGTTGGCGGATATCCTGGTGCCAGAGTGGGCTGCTGCGCAGACAGAATTTCTTGCCTTGAAGCGCAACGGGGATGCTGACCTGTTAGCTGCGGCCCGCCAACGACTGCTGCTCACGGGGATGCCGGCATCACTGATTACTCAGGTAGGGCGTAGCGGCAAGGTTCAACCTTACCTGACTCTCACCAGTCCCATTGGTGGTGTGTTGCAAGAACTGAATGTCCGTGCCGGCATGACCGTGGCGATTGGCGACACTCTGGCACGTGTGAATGGCTTGAGCAGTATCTGGCTAGCCGTGGCCATTCCAGAATCGGAAACCGGAGCTATCACCGTAGGACAGACAGTCGAAGCGCGCTTACCTGCCTTTCCAGGGACAACACTCAATGGCAAGGTCAGCGCAATTTTGCCCGAGACCAATCCGGACAGTCGCACGATTCGTGTACGGGTGGAACTCCCGAATCTGGACGGTCGCCTGAGACCAGGTATGACAGCGGGGGTGAGCCTGAATCGTTCGACCGAGCAAAGTGTGATGTGGGTGCCAAGCGAAGCCGTCATTCGTACCGGTCGACGTGCCCTGGTGATGCTCGCCGAAGACGCCGGACGCTACCGTCCCGTGGAGGTACAAATCGGGCAGGAAAACGATGGCAGAACGGCAATCCTGAAGGGTCTGGAAGAAGGCCAGAAGGTAGTTACTTCTGGACAGTTCCTGCTCGACTCGGAGGCCAGTCTTAAGGGCATTATTGCAAGCTCAGAGGAAGCGTCACCACCCAGCGCAGCAGCCTCCAGTTTTCATGAGGCGGATGGGCAGATCGTGGAGATCAACGACAAAGAAGTCACGCTTGCCCATGGCCCTTTCAAGACGCTGGGCATGCCTGGCATGACGATGACGTTCCCGCTCGGCAATCCGGCGCTGATGCAGGGCCTCAAAACGGGCGACAAGGTTCGGATCGCGGTGAGCCAGACCGACGATGGTTTGCGGGTTGAGCGTTTGGATAAATCGGGGGGGCAGCCATGATCGCGGCCCTGATTCGTTGGTCAGTGGCCAACCGATTCCTGGTAATACTGGCGACACTGTTCGTCACGGCGTGGGGCATTTGGTCGGTGCAGAGCACGCCCATCGACGCGCTGCCGGATCTCTCCGATGTGCAGGTGATCATCCGGACACCTTACGCAGGCCAGGCGCCGCAGATTGTCGAGAACCAGGTGACATATCCGTTAGCCACCACCATGCTCTCGGTGCCGGGCGCCAGAACGGTACGTGGTTACTCCTTTTTTGGTGACAGCTTCGTTTACGTGTTGTTCGAAGAGGGCACTGACTTGTACTGGGCCCGTTCGCGGGTGTTGGAGTACCTAAGCCAAATACAAAGTCGGTTACCAGCCAGTGCCAAGCCGGCGTTGGGGCCGGATGCGACAGGGGTGGGTTGGATCTATCAATATGCACTGGTAGATCGCAGTGGGGGGCACGACCTGGCACAGCTTCGCGCACTCCAGGACTGGTTCCTCAAGTTCGAACTCAAGACTTTGCCCAACGTTGCGGAAGTGGCTACGGTGGGAGGCATGGTCAAGCAGTACCAAGTGCAGCTTGATCCGCTCAAACTGGCTAACCTCGGTATCACTCAAGTCGAGGTGAGCGAGGCTATTGGTAAGGCCAACCAGGAAACCGGTGGTGCCGTGTTGGAGATGGCAGAGACCGAGTTCATCGTGCGTGCGTCGGGCTACTTAAATACACTCAATGACTTTCGGGCGATCCCGCTGAAGTTGGGTGCGGGTGGCGTGCCAGTAACCCTTGGTGATGTCGCCACGATTCAGTTAGGGCCGGAAATGCGGCGGGGCATCTCCGAACTCGACGGCGAAGGTGAGACGGTCGGCGGCGTGGTGATTTTGCGCAGCGGCAAGAACGCTCGCGAAACCATTGCGGCGGTCAAGACAAAGCTCGATGAACTGAAAAGCAGTTTGCCGGCAGGTGTGGAAATCGTCACCACCTACGACCGCAGTAAGCTGATTGACCGCGCCGTGGAAAATCTCAGCCACAAGCTCATTGAAGAGTTTATCGTCGTCGCATTGGTTTGCGGGATCTTCCTCTGGCACTTGCGCTCATCGCTGGTGGCGATCATCTCCTTGCCGGTTGGTGTGTTGATTGCCTTCATCGTCATGCGCTACCAGGGACTCAACGCCAACATCATGTCCTTGGGTGGGATTGCCATCGCCATCGGCGCCATGGTTGATGCCGCCGTGGTGATGATCGAGAACGCTCACAAGAAGATTGAGGTCTGGCACCTAGCCAATCCTGGGGAGGAGTTGCAGGGTGAGCGTCATTGGCACGTGATGACCGAAGCAGCGGCAGAGGTAGGCCCGGCACTGTTCTTCTGCCTGTTGATCATCACCTTGTCGTTCATTCCGGTGTTCACGCTGGAAGCACAGGAAGGACGGCTGTTCGGCCCTTTGGCTTTCACCAAGACCTACGCGATGGCCGCAGCGGCGGGATTGTCAGTGACCCTGGTGCCAGTGCTGATGGGTTATTGGATTCGGGGGCGAATCCCCAGTGAGCAACAGAACCCGTTGAATCGGTGGTTGATTCGGATGTATCAGCCTGCCCTGGACGTAGTCTTGCGTCGACCAAAGATCACGCTACTGGTGGCACTCTTGGTTTTTGTCAGTGCGCTATGGCCAATATCGCGCCTGGGTGGTGAGTTTCTCCCCCCGTTGGACGAAGGCGACCTGCTCTATATGCCCTCAGCTCTGCCGGGATTGTCGGTGCATAAAGCGGCGCAGCTGCTGCAACAGACCGACCGCCTGATCAAAACCGTGCCCGAAGTCGAACACGTCTTCGGTAAAGCGGGACGCGCTGAAACCGCCACCGACCCCGCGCCGCTGGAGATGTTCGAAACCACCATTCAGTTCAAGCCATACGCGCAATGGCGCCCAGGCATGACCCAGGAGAAACTGGTGGAAGAACTGGATCGGGTGGTGCGGGTTCCCGGGCTGACGAATATTTGGATACCGCCGATTCGCAACCGAATCGACATGCTGGCCACGGGGATTAAGAGCCCCATCGGGGTGAAGGTTGCTGGCACCAACCTGACGGAGATTGACGCCGCGACTCAGGCGGTCGAGCGGGTGGCCAAGGATGTGCCGGGTGTCAGTTCGGCTCTGGCCGAGCGACTGACCGGGGGCCGCTATATCGACGTGGATATCGACCGCAAGGCGGCCGCGCGCTACGGACTGAATATCGCCGATGTGCAGTCCATCGTGGCTGGCGCTATCGGCGGTGAAAACGTCGGGGAGACCATCGAAGGTCTTGCACGTTTCCCGATCAACGTCCGTTACCCTCGGGAGTGGCGTGACTCGCTCGGTGCCTTGGAGCAATTGCCAATCTATACCCCGCTAGGTAGCCAGATCACCCTCGGCACAGTGGCGAAGGTCAAAGTCACGGACGGGCCGCCGATGCTCAAGAGCGAGAATGCACGGCCTTCAGGCTGGGTGTATATCGATGTGCGTGGTCGGGACATTGCTTCCGTGGTCGCCGATCTACGCCAAGTTGTCAATGAACAGGTCAAGTTGCAGCCCGGCATGAGCCTGAGCTACTCAGGACAGTTCGAATTTCTCGAAAGGGCCAACGCACGCCTCAAACTGGTGGTGCCGGCCACGCTGTTGATCATCTTAGTGCTGCTCTACCTGACTTTCGCCCGCTTCGATGAGGCGTTGCTGATCATGGCCACGCTGCCATTCGCACTGACTGGTGGAGCATGGTTCCTCTATCTGTTGGGATTCAACCTGTCGGTCGCCACCGGAGTCGGCTTTATCGCCTTGGCCGGGGTTTCTGCCGAGTTCGGCGTGATCATGCTGCTCTATCTGAAGAACGCCTGGGCCGAACGTGAAGACCTCGGCGACAGCACTGAGCGCGGGCTGGTTGCAGCGATTCGTGAAGGCGCTGTGCAGCGCGTTCGACCCAAGGCCATGACCGTGGCCGTCATCATTGCCGGTCTGTTGCCGATCCTATTGGGCAGCGGTACCGGCAGCGAAGTGATGAGCCGCATTGCCGCGCCTATGGTCGGCGGCATGGTTACGGCACCCCTGCTTTCCCTGTTCGTCATTCCGGCAGCCTATCGTCTGATGCGTCGTCGGCACCTCTCAGTTGCCCCCCTCAACCCTCAAGGATAAGTCGCATGAAACTGACCATGATTGCAGTTGCAAGCACCGTATTTTCGCTTTCACTTTTTGCCCACGCCGAGGACATGCCGGGCATGAAAATGGACGGTATGGAAGGCATGCAGATGGAGCAGGAAACCAAACAGTCTCCAGTCGCTAACACCGAGGGGACGATCAAGGCTATAGATACTACGAAGCAAACAGTGACCATCTCCCACGGCGCTGTTCCCGCCATGCAATGGCCGCCAATGACGATGGCTTTTTCCGTAACAGAGAAGCAGATGACAGGTCTGACTGTCGGCGACCATGTATCGTTTTCCTTTAGAGTAAAGGATGGCAAAGCCGAAATTGTTTCCATTAATAAATGAGACTGTAATGATGAAAAAACCGGCACGCATTGTCGTGCCGGTTTTTTCCGTCTACGCAGAAAAAATCTTGATGGAGATACGGCATTCCCGAAGTACTTCATAGTAAGCGGCAACGCTATGCAAATCGGCGAGTCATGGTGGTTGGCGGCGGCCATTTGGCGTTCAATGTCTTGCAAGACTTGGCTCGGCTTGCCCTACAGGAGCCGCGCACGAAAGTCTTTTGGGTGATTCGCGGCGCCTCCTTGGATCGCATATTGGGCGGTGGGGCAAACGACATGCTGGAGGAGCGAGGGAAACTGGGGCAGACGGTTCGCCAGCTGTTGAATGATGGGGGCATTGAGCTGTTCACCAACATCGCCATCGATAGGGTTACCGCAACCGACAATGGCATCGTTGTTGAGGCGGGCGGTCAAGCGCTCCCCGCAGTGGATGAGGTAGTGGTAGCAACGGGCTGCCGACCTAAATTGGAGCTGCTTGCCGAACTGCGTTTGGCGCTAGATTCGGCGACCCAGAGCCCCATTCATCTTGCTCCGCTGATTGATCCGAATGAGCATAGTTGCGGCACTGTTCGCCCAAATGAGCTGGTTCACCCCGATGAAGGGGTCTTCATCGTAGGAATGAAGAGCTATGGCCGTGCCCCGACTTTCCTGCTCATAACAGGCTATGAGCAGGTGCGTTCGGTGGTAGCGGCCCTGGCCGGTGATTGGGATGCGGCCAAGCGGTTGAATTGGTCTTGCCAGAGATGGGCGTGTGCAGTACGCAGCTCGATGATTCTGACTGCTGCGAGCGTGCCGCCAACTCAGACTGCTGCGAGCCAAGTTGTTGCACCGATGCGGCTGAGACTGCCGAAGTTGCGGCTGCGTCAACGGGTTCTTGCTGCTCGTGGCTGTGTGCAAATCTACATGCATTAGCCAGGCATTTGCATTCGTCCTGACCACCTATAGTTCGGTTCAATGGAGCCGGTCAGTGAGTCCGGACAGGATGCGCTGCTGGCACAGCTGGCACTGGCGAATTTTGCCTCAGTATTTGCCTTGAGCTACTCAAGCCCTTCCAGTGATGCGCTGGAAGTCTCATCGTTGTATCGACGCAAAGCATAAATAGTCCTCCGCAACTTTAAAGAGGGCTGCTCGAATCAAGTTGCACGCAGCTGATGTACTTACGAAGTCATCGACACAATTTGCGATTTTTTGCGCCAAACGAGAGCAGGTATTGCCCGGATGTAGATCAGTTCACCAACCAACTCAACCAATGTCTGGGTAATCACCGCAGCGGCAGCAAGCCCTCGAATTTCTTCAGGCAATGCCAGAGCCAGCGGAAGAACCACCAAAGAGTTACGCGTTGACGAGCTGAAGGTGACCGCTCTGGCCGTCGTGGAGGGCAGCTTGAAAACTCTTGAAGCCAAAGCGCCCATCAGCGGAGCCAACAACATGAAGCCGAGGTACACAGGGATGACTGGAGCAAGCTTGTCGATGTCGCGAACTACCGAGGAGATTTGGGAACCAACCACCGCGATCAGAACCGCTGCCATTGCTGGGACGGGTAGCCAGGCCCAGGCGGCGTTCCAGCCACCGACGATTTTCGACTTTTTGGCCAGGGCTGCTGTAACCACGGCCAACAACAAAGGCGCGACAATCAGCACGAGAAAGGCTTCGACAAAGGGGCCCACTGAGATCACGACTTCGGACTGCCCACCCAGCATGAAGGCCAAGTACACGGGTAGTAGTACAAGCTGAAGCAGCAACAAAATCGGTGTTGCCGCAAGGATCCCGCGAGAGTCGCCCTTGCCAATGTGCGTAAAAACCACCACGTAATCGATGCAGGGGGTCAGCAGCACCAGGAGTGCGCCGACAAGGATTGCCGGGTGATCCGTAAGACCTCTGGTGAGCCCCCACACCAGCAGCGGAATCAACACGAAGTTGGCGATAAGCAAAGCGGAAATGAAGCGTTTGTTGCTGAGGCCTTCGCGCAGGTCAAGAAAGGGGATCTGTAGGAACATCGCGTACATCAGCACGGCAATAGTCGGGGTCACCAACGCGTTCAGGCCTTGAGCTGCTGTAGGCGCCACCAACCCACCAATTGCAGCCGCTATCACTGCAACCAAGTAGATCGGTATCTGGTTCTGTTCAAGTGCATCCCTATCCATAGTGCTCTCCTCGGATATCAAAAAAGGCCGTCAGCCTAAACGGGCGCCCAAGTCAACGCGCTGTCATTCACCTGACCACCTGTTTGCATTCGACTTGACCAGCCATTTGCATCGGTCATGACTGCATTGCAATGAGCATATTCATGTGCGTTGTACGTGCAGATCGGATGGTCACGGCCTATTACTGGTCATGGTCGCGTAAATGATGCCCCTTGCAGCGATAGGAGGCTGCTGTACAGCGTCGAGTGTTCATTGGCGGGCTGTGCCTGTTCACTGCGGACTCTTTGGCGTCCGGCGTAAACAGCGAACTTCGGAGATCACCTCAGTAATGACATAAGTCAAGGTGGTTTTGGGCAGACCTGCTAATTATTGAGTGTAAACAGGCGATTGTCATGCTGAAGTCTATAATTCTCGGTGAGTGCGCTTGAACCCAAGCACCGCAATCGGTTGGCACATTAGATTTTGGTTCAGCTCACCTTCACAAAGGCAGCTCGAAATGAAAAATATCAAATTGGCCGTGCTTTTTCTCGCCGCATCGCTTTCCCCCATGTGGGCGTTAGCAGCAGAGCAACCTCAAACGACGCAGACGCAGCAACAAGCTCCGAATGTTGCCGAATTCGATAAGCAGATGACTCAGGCGCAAGAAACCTTCCAGAAGATGCAGACGCAGATGGAGAAAATTCAGCAGACCCAAGATCCCCAGCAGCGCCAGAAGCTCCTTCAGGAGCATTGGAATACGATGCAAAGCGGCATGGGCATGATGAACAACATGTGGGGGCCGGGAATGATGGGCTGCTGCGGAGGCGGCAGGATGGGCAATGGACACATGATGGGCGGCCATATGATGGGGTGGCAGGACTACTCAAAGTTGACCCCAGAGCAAAAAAGTCAACGCCAGTACATGATGGACAGGTACACAGGTATGCAACAGATGATGATGGATCACATGATGTGGCATCAAAACTATATGCAAGGGCCGTTACCGGCGAAGCCTTGAAAGTAAGTATTTGCTAGCTATTTAGATCGCAGAGTACGTTCTCCGCTGTTCGGACGTACTCCTAACTCGCCCTTTCGCCTAAGGCTTGCAGCTGGCCCGGCAGTGCCCTCTGCGGTTAAGGAAGCCACTTGCCTAGCGAAGGCAATTAGCCATACGCTGCGAAGCGTGAGAGGTCTCACGGATGTAAAAACATGAGCATGGAGCAAGCCCTGATGAAACTGTCCGCCATTTTGATCGCCGCTTTACTTTCGATTACGTCCGTTGCTGCCTTCGCGCACAGCGGCGGCACTGATTCAAAAGGTTGCCATCGCAACCATAAAACGAACGACTACCACTGCCACTAAACGGCAAAAGCCCAGCTTGAAGCTGGGCTTTAATGCAAACTGGCTTTCTCACATTTGTGGAGGCCAGTTAGACGTTCGCGATGAGTGTCCGGTGTTGGCCGATTACTTCATGTTTTGATGGCTGATAACCCAAAACGGACATTCTTAGAGAGCTTGAGTCCCTGTTTTCGGACAATAATCCATTGCCGAGCTAATCACGTTTCGACAATGACTCAATGATCCGGCATTGCTCGATCACACCACCCTGACAACAGACGGTCAGATGCTCCAGTTCAGCCTCCAGGCCCTGCAAGTCGCGAATACGCATTCGCACCTGCTCCAATTGTCCTTCGACTTTTGCGTCTACCCCGGCACAGGAAGCATCACGTCGGTCAGCAAAGCCCAATAATTCACGAATGTCATCCAAGCTGAATCCCAGTGAACGACTGCGGCGGATGAACAAAAGGCGGTCGCGCTCCTCATCGGTGTAGAAGCGATAGCCTGATGGCGATCTTCCGGCGGAGGGCAGCAGCCCCAGCTGTTCGTAATAACGGATGGTCACCGCTTTGGTGTCGGTTTCTTTCGCCAAGGTACCGACCGTGTACGTGGCCGCATTCATTTCGCTTGACCTTATAGTCGCTAGAACCTTCATTCTACCCAGATCAGGCGATAAGCAAATCCGTGCGCACGCCCTACCACGTCTAAAAAGGGCTTTACACCTATGCGAACCTCACATCAAAAGCCTCAATCCAAAGGCTGGGCGATCCTGCTCTGTGCCTGGCTGCTGGCCCTTGTTTCAACCATCGCCGTGTTATTCGTGGGTGAAGTCATGGGGCAAGAACCCTGCGTGCTTTGCTGGTTTCAGCGTGCCTTCATGTTTCCTATGGTGATTGTGCTGGGTGTGGCTTGCTGTATTTCGGACACGAGCGTCTGGCGATACGCATTGCCTTTGGCAGTTATGGGGTGGCTGATCGCCCTGTACCACAACCTGCTTTATTTCGGGCTGATCCCGGAAAGCATTAAACCCTGTGGATCGGGCCCGTCTTGCTCTGGCGCGGATATGACCATCCTCGGCGGTGCGCCGTTGCCATTGTTATCGCTGGGTGTATTTAGTCTTCTGATCCTTCTTTTCGTTCTTATCCGCCGGAGATTCACCCTATGAGCCGACGCATCCTTGTCCTCGCTATCAGTGTCATGGCCGTGATTGGCTTCGCAGTCGCTGCATTCTTTTATGACCGTGCCTCCACAGTGCCTCAGGCGACTGCTCCCGTGCAGGAAGCTGGCGCTTTGGTGCGATTCAATTCGCCAAGCTTTGGCCCTGCCAAGGCACCGGTCACTATTGTCGAATTCTTTGACCCATCGTGTGAGAGCTGTCGCGCCTTCTATCCCATTGTCAAAAAGATGATGTCCCAGCATCCAGGCGATGTTCGTCTGGTGCTGCGTTATGTTCGACTTCACGTCGGGTCTGAAGAGGCCATCCGTATCCTGGAAACCGCACGCAAACAAGGCGTGTTTGTGCCGGTGCTGGAAGCTGTCCTTGAGTCGCAGCCGCAATGGCATGATGACGCCAAGGCTATGGCGGCGTGGGACGCTGCCGACCAGGCAGGCTTGGATGTGGCCAAGGCACGCGAGGACATGATGTCTCCCGAGATCACCGCCACCATTGAACGAGACGCCGCCGATGCGAAAAAGGTTGGCGTAAGTGGTACGCCGACCTTCTTCGTCAACGGTAAGCCACTGACCAACTTCGGTGCCCAACAGCTTTATGACTTGATCTGGACTGAGATCAAACAGTCGCGATAAGCACAGTTAGTGATGCTAAGAACGGGTCAAAGCGCTTCACGAAGTGCTTGACCTTATAGTGGCTATAGGGTGTTCACTCTTCGCCATGACTTGCCGAGAGTGCACTTATGAAAAGCTGTTGCGGTGACAAACCAACGCCGGAAACTCAGGCTTGTGTCGAAGTTTTTGATCCATCCGCAGGCTCGGGCTGCTGTGCACCTGCCCCCACGGCTTGCGATCCTGGCGCAGCCAAAGTTCAGTCCGCAAGCAGTTGTTGTGCTCCGGAAGCTGCAGACGGGAGTACAACCCGCTCCAGACCAGAAGACGCAGGTCGTTGCGCGTCTTTGCCGGATGCCGGCAAATCATACTGCTCGGCTAAAACTGCTCCGTCCAACCTGCATGCCCTGGCGGAGCCGAGCAAATCTGTCGCTCTGGTCGGCAACGATCTTTTTACTGACGTGTGCTGCTCGCCATCTGACTTACAATCTCGTGAGGCGGAGGAGCTTCAGGTTGGTGTCGGGGACACGGCGCGCTTCAGTAGTTTCTGGATCGGACAAATGTGCTGTCCTTCCGAGCAGACTATGATCGAGGGCAAGCTCGCTCGAATGAGCGGCATTCGAAAGCTCGAATTCAACATGATGAACCGCACGCTGGGCGTCTGGCACGAACTGCCGGATACCTTGGGTATCGAAGCGGCGGTGCTGTCGTTGGGTATGCATGCAGAGCCACAAACGTCTGAGAGCAACGCACCTGTCGCCAATTCAGCGCAAGCCAAGTCGCAAGCTCCACACAAACCAAAAAGCACTTGGTGGCCATTAGCGCTATCCGGTATCGCTGCGGTGATCGCAGAAGTCTTGCACTTCACCCAATCGGCCCCGGAATGGGTGATTGCCGTCGTCGCCTTGTTCGCCATCGCACTCTGTGGGCCGACGACTTACAAGAAGGGCTGGGTTGCGCTCAAACACCTGAACCTCAACATCAATGCCCTGATGAGCATCGCGGTGACCGGCGCCGTATTGATCGGCCAGTGGCCAGAAGCGGCGATGGTCATGGTGCTGTTCACCATTGCCGAAATGGTCGAGGCGAAGTCGCTGGATCGTGCCCGCCACGCCATCAAAGGTTTGCTGGATTTGAGTCCCGAACGAGCGACAGTCCGTCAACTCGACGGCTCCTGGCTGGAAGTCGATGTGAAGTCGGTCGGGATCGGGGCTCTGGTCAGGGTGCGTCCCGGTGAGCGTATCGGCCTGGATGGTGACGTAATTTCTGGCACCTCCACTGTTAATCAGGCACCAATCACGGGGGAGAGCCTGCCCATCGAGAAGGCGGTCGATGATCCTGTGTATGCCGGTACCATTAATGAGTCGGGATCTTTTGAGTACCAGGTAACGGCTGAGTCCAACAATACGACGCTGGCTCGGATCATTCACGCGGTGGAAGAAGCCCAAAGTTCGCGAGCACCTACCCAGCGATTCGTCGACCAGTTCGCCAAGATTTATACACCGGGGGTGTTCTTCTTTGCCCTCGCCATTGCGGTCTTGCCACCTTTGTTCATGGGCGGGGTATGGACGGACTGGATCTATCGCGCCTTGGTGCTGCTGGTCGTTGCTTGCCCGTGTGCCTTGGTTATTTCCACACCGGTGTCCATCGTCAGCGGGCTGGCGGCAGCGGCCCGAAAAGGGATTCTGGTCAAGGGCGGTGTCTACCTGGAAATTGGTGCCAGGCTGAGTTTTGTCGCGCTGGATAAAACCGGCACCATCACTCACGGCAAACCGGTTCAAACCGATTACTTGCCGTTGACCGAGGTTTCAGACGCTACACCTCAATTGCTGGCCGCCAGTTTGGGGGCTCGTTCAGATCACCCGGTGTCGCAGGCAATCGCCAAGCACGTAGGACTGGATACCTCAACGCTCAGACAAGTGGAGAGCTTTGAAGCTATTCCTGGGCGTGGGGTGAAAGGCTTGATCGGGGGGCAGCTTTATCACCTCGGCAATCATCGCCTGGTCGATGAACTGGGGCTTGGAACACCGCAGTTGGAAGCCTCACTGAGTCGACTGGAGCGTCAGGGAAAAACGGTTGTAGCGTTGACCAACTCTACTCAGGTCTTCGCCCTGTTTGCCGTGGCCGATACCGTAAAGGACTCAAGCCAGACCGCGATCAAGGAACTGCACGAACTGGGCATTAAGACCATGATGCTGACCGGTGACAACGCGCACACGGCTCAGGCCATCGCCCAACGTGTCGGCATTGATGAGCCGCGAGGTAACTTGTTGCCAGCTGACAAGCTGGCGGCCATTGGCGAGTTGCAGAGCCGAAAGCACGTGGTGGGGATGGTCGGTGACGGGATAAACGATGCACCGGCACTGGCGAAGTCTCAGATTGGTTTCGCTATGGCTGCCGCTGGTACGGGCACTGCCATTGAAACGGCTGACGTTGCGTTGATGGATGATGACCTGCGCAAGATTCCGGCCTTTGTTCGCCTGTCGCGACAGACCGCATCGATTCTAAAGCAAAACATCTTCTTCGCCTTAGGGATCAAAGCTGTGTTTGTAGTGTTCACATTGATGGGTTTCGCCACCATGTGGATGGCGGTGTTTGCAGATGTCGGCGTCAGCCTGTTGGTCGTACTGAATGGGTTGCGCTTGCTGAAAAAATAGTCCGGAGGCTGAGCATGAAAGAGAGGTTGCATTACGCAATTCTCGAGGGCTTCGGCGAAGCCCGTGTAGCGATTCGTTCCCGGGATTATGGGCGCGCTTACCATTGGCTCGAGCGCACCCACATCCTTACGCAACGTCGCACCCTGCTACATGCAAAATCCCACGTCTTGATGTTGTTCGTGGGCATCAGGGCACAAGATCCCCGGGAGGTTTTGGGGCAAATACCACGTGTCATCGCTGCACTGCTATTTTCTAGAGTATGGGTGCCTCGTGGGAACACCGGTCGCGCCCGAATCAGCGCTTTTCAGGTGATGCCTCTCTCTCCGGAACTGGAATCCCTTCTTGACGAAGATTGACCCGCAGACGGTTTTCTGAGTAGTTGCCTCATCCTTTCATCCACCTGGAGAGTCATATGAGCGCTGGTCATAGTCACGGTCAAGCTCGTGCCGGACACGAGAAAAAGTTGTGGATCGCTCTGGCGTTAACGACAAGCTTCATGATCGCGGAGGTCATTGGGGCTTTCGTTACGGGCAGCTTGGCGTTGTTATCCGATGCGGCTCACATGCTGACCGATTCCACTGCCCTGGCTATTTCATTGATCGCTATTCAGATCGCCAAACGCGCTGCGGATAAAAAACGGACATTCGGCTACGCACGATTTGAGATCCTCGCAGCTGCTTTTAACGCGATCCTGTTGTTCATGGTGGCGGTGTACATCTTGTACGAGGCTTATCAGAGGTTTAAAACTCCGACAGAAATCCAATCGACAGGCATGCTGATCGTCGCGGTGATAGGGCTCGTTGTGAACCTTGTTTCAATGCGGTTGCTCATGTCTGCCAGTGCCGAAAGCCTTAACGTAAAAGGCGCGTACCTAGAAGTCTGGAGTGACATGTTGGGCTCCATAGGCGTAATAGGGGCAGCATTGATCATTCGTTTTACCGGATTGACTTGGGTTGACTCGATCGTTGCCGCAGCCATCGGCCTGTGGGTGCTTCCCAGAACCTGGGTTTTGCTCAAAGAAAGCATGAACATCCTGTTGCAAGGGGTTCCGGATGGCATCGATATCGCTGAAGTGGATGCGAGCATCAGGGCGGTTGAAGGCATTGAGGATATCCATGATCTGCATATCTGGGCCCTGACCAGCGGCAAGAATGTCATGAGTGCTCACCTTGTCATCCAGCGCTCCTCCCGTGCCGAGCAAGATATATTGGCTGAGGTGACGCGACTGATGAGCGAGGTATTCCATATCAGCCATACGACTCTTCAATTAGAAAACTCGCAGTTTCATGCGGGACTCGAAGAAAACGAAGGCATGCAGCACTAGAGCGGGATCTTGTGAACATCCCATGTCGGGGTAGGGGCTGCTGATGTGCTGAGAACCCAACGGACATAAAGCCCTGACCGCCGGAGCATCTCCAGCGGTGCAGGGAAGGGGCGGGTTATACAAGCTAGTTGCGGGAATTTACCCTTGAGCCTTTCTAGCCTGTTGCCAGGTGGTCTGTCCATCGAGGTTTGGGAAGTTCAGCCTGAAAACGGTCATGCTGCCAGGCATGCTTTGAACGTCCGCCGTTCCCTGGTGGAGGCTCATGATCGATCGAACAATGGCCAAACCAAGACCGGTACCACCTTCTGCACGTGAACGACTGGTGTCGACCCGATAAAAGCGGTCGAACAAGTGCGACAGATGCTGAGGCTCGATCCCCGCGCCAGGGTTGCCGACAAGTAGCGAGACTTGATCGGCATGGTTTTCGATAACGATTGAAATGGATTGTCCGGCCGGGCAGTGACGTATCGCGTTGGACAACAGATTTGATATTGCTCGCTGAATCATCAACCTGTCGCCAATGGTCTTGCCGTTTCCGGCGACGCTCAGGCTGATCCGTTTTTCTTCCGCAGACAGTGAAAACAGATCGATGACTTTCAACGCTTCATCTTCCAGGGTAATTGTCTCGAACGGGACGAGCGCGGCGGGGTGACTGACCTGAGCAAGGAAGAGCATATCCGAGACAATTCGGGTGACACGCCCCAACTCTTCGGTGCATGACCCAAGCACTGCTTTGTATTCTTCTGCCGGACGCTCCCGAGACAGGGTAACCTGGGCCTTGCCCATCAAATTGGTGATGGGGGATCGCAATTCGTGGGCTAAGTCATCCGAGAACTGCGACAGCTGCTGAATACCGCTGTCGAGTCGGTGCAGCATGAAGTTGATGCCATGGGCCAATTCACTGAGCTCTTGAGGCATTTTGACCTCAGAGAGTCGATGGCTGAGGTCTTGAGCAGAGATCATGGCGGCGACCTTCCGGAACTCTCTCAGGGGAGCAAGTCCTCGTTGCACAACGGCCCAGGCACTTATTCCAATGAGTATCAGTAAAAGAGGCAGAGCAATAATCGTCGATCGAAGATACGCGCTGAGCAGCGCTTCATCGTTCGCACAATCCATCGACAGCAATACGGGAACGCTCACACCGTTCTTTAATCGGATGAGCTTGGATGCGGTAAGGAAGTGTCGACCCTCACCATCGGAATTGGTGGAGTATGAAATCTTGTCAACGGCAGCAGTCGCAGCTTTCAACTCAATCTGCGGATCCGACAAACCAGACCCGAATTTCAGTAAGGGTGTCCTGAGGTTTGTCAGGTCATAGATGGCCAGGTTCAGATTGTCATGCCCCATGACTTGATCCAGCAACGAGTGCGGTGTCGAGTTTACGTCAGCCGTGTCCTCGTATAGTGAGAGGCTGTGCTCAACTTGCTGCATTTTATTGTACAGGCTATTTTTCGCCAGCTTATCCAGCTCATGCGTCAGGGCGAAAAAGGCCAGGATAGCCAGAAACACCACCAACAATGCTCCCAGAATACTTACCGTCAAACCTAGTCGCATTGACAGGCTGACCGGCTTCATTCGCGTGCCTCCAATACGTAACCAACACCGCGAAGGGTGTGGATCAATTTGTTATCGAAGGGGTCGTCTATTTTGGCCCTCAACCTACGGATTGAAACCTCGACAACGTTGGTGTCGCAGTCAAAATTCATGTCCCAGACCAATGAAATGATTTGGGTACGGGAAAGCACTTCTCCAGTGTGACGCATCAGCAGGTGCAGAAGCGCAAACTCCTTGGTCGTCAGGTCTATGCGCTGATCTCCACGAAAAGCACGGTGGCGTCCTTGGTCGAGCTCCAGATCGGCTACCTTGAGTACCTGCGGGACAGGAATGTGCTCACTGCGACGCATAAGGGTTCGTACCCGTGCCAGTAGCTCAGGAAACTCAAACGGCTTGACCAGATAGTCATCGGCGCCTAAATCTAGTCCGCGGATTTTGTCCGCCAGGCGCCCTCGGGCCGTCAACATCATGACCCGGGCATTACTGCTTTGGCGCAGACGTTCAAGAACACCCCAACCATCAAGTTCTGGAAGATTAACGTCAAGTATCACCAAGTCATAGACATGTTGACGCGACAGATGAAGTCCATCCGCGCCAGTTATTGCACGGTCAACGACATAGCCACTTTCAGTCAGCCCCTGATGCAAGTATTCGGCAGTTTTAGGCTCGTCCTCAATTACAAGGATTCGCATGATATGTCACCATTTTAATAGGATAATTAATATTAGTTAATTAAAAAAGTTAGTATTTATAAGGGTTTCCGACCGAAACAATACGACTTTGAAACTGTTAAGCTGTTTTTGCGTCTCAACGTCCGTTTGCTCGGTAATGATCATCACCCTAAAGCCTATAGCTGCTACAGGGTCAAGCCAAAGCTCCGCTCTTGAGCCATCAAGCCAGCGTCTTGCGACAACGTGTCGCACAAAACACTCTTGAATTTAGCTATAAATGACAACGCGCATGGTTTTCGAGCTTCGGCAAGTGCTGTTCGGAAGATATTGGTTGGTATTTGTTTCGTCATGTTGCCGACCTTGTGCATCTATTTTTTAACACCTCATATGCTAATGCAAAAAATACAGCCAGATCGGTTGATAACGTATTTGTAATTTTTCAGTCACCTTGCTGATAAGTGGAAAACTCTACCATTTGTGCATAGAAAATATTGGCTTTAAAGGAACTATGAAATTGCGGCGGCATATAAAATTAACTGCACCCTTTAGCATAAAAAAAGCCTTACTGATTGTAGGCTTCAGTTTTATGCTCTCACTGGCAGGCCCCAGTTTTGCCGCAGTTTCGTCTTCGCAGACGCTAACCATCGATCAAGCACTGGAAACGGCTTTTGCCAACAATCCCGATCTGGCTGCAGCACAGTGGGAAATTGGTATCGCTCAAGGAGATCGACAGCAAGCGGGCTTGATTCCTAATCCCGAACTGTCCTGGGAGGCTGAAGATACTCGACGAAATTCACGGACTACGACGGTAATGATCAACCAGCCGATTGAGCTGGGTGGCAAGCGTGGGGCCAGGATAGATGTTGCCAGCCGAGCTCAGGATGCAGCTGGGATTGAATTGGAGCGCAAGCGTAATGTTTTGCGTGCCGATGTCATTCAGGCGTTTTACAACTCATCAACGGCCCAGCAAAGGTTGCTCTTGGCACGTCAATCCCTTGAGCTCGCCGAGCGTGGTTTGCGTGTCGCTCAAGGTCGTATCAAAAGTGGCAAATCTTCACCTGTTGAGGGCACACGAGCTGAAGTCCAGTTGTCGGAGGTGCGCCTAGAGTTGAGACGGGCCGAGCGGGATGAGGCCAGTGCCTATCAGCAGCTCGCTCAGGTAATGGGGGCACCATTGCCTGCGTTCGTGTCTGTGGGGGAAACCGGTCAATCGATGCCAGATGTGCCGAAACTCTCGCTGTTGATTAACCGCATCGGCGAGACCGCAGAGCTACGGTTGGCAAAGCTTCAAATCGACCAGCGAGAAGCATCCCTTAGTTTGGAGAAAGCTCAGCGTATTCCAGACCTCACCGTGAGTGTAGGTAGCCAATACGATGAACGGGAACGGGAGCGGGTCAATGTCGTGGGGCTGTCGATGCCTATACCGTTATTCAACCGTAACCAGGGCAATGTACTGGCAGCTGCTCGCCGTACCGATCAAGCCCGCGACCTTCGCAATGCCAGTGAGTTACGCCTGCGCACAGAAATTCAAACCACTCTGGATCAGTGGATGACGGCAAACACTGAAGTCGCCTCGTTCAATCAGACCATCCTGCCTGCCGCACAAAATGCAGTCGACACCGCTACGCGGGGGTTTGAAATGGGCAAGTTCAATTTCCTGGACGTGCTCGATGCTCAGCGCACCTTGATCAGCGCACGCACTCAATATATCCAGGCCATTGCTGAGGCGACAGACGCCTGGGTGCGCATTGAGCGAATTTTTGGTGATGTCGACCAGCTTTATCGTACCCCTTGAATTTTCAAATAACTTTTTTTCACCGTTGCTCGGTGTTGCAGTGCCACGGTATTTCGTGGCTGCCAACCGAGTTGCGCAGGGAGTCTCCATGGATAAAAAACAAATCCTTGTCACCGCACTGACCCTGACGGTGGGCATAGGAATCGGTTCCCTCTGGATGGGTAGCTCCTCGGCACCGTCCAGTGAGGCTCAGGCGCAAGAAGAACAGGGCCACGACGGTCACGACGAACACGGCAACGAGGGTGCCTCAAAGGAGTCAGCTGAGGGCGAGCATGCCGAAGGCGAGGAGGAAGAAGGTCATCTGACACTGAGCGACGAGCAGATCAACTCGGCTGGTATTCAGTTGGTCGAAGCCAAGGCACAGAGCATCAGCCTTTCATTGCCCTTTCCTGGAGAAATTCGTTTCGACGAAGACCGCACAACGCATGTTGTGCCCCGGGTACCCGGTGTCGTCGAGTCGGTACATGTCAATCTGGGTCAGCAGGTTAAAAAAGGCCAGTTACTGGCCGTCATCGCCAGCCAACAAATTTCTGACCAGCGCAGTGAGCAAGCTGCTGCGCAACGCCGTCTTGAGTTAGCGCGTACCACCTACGAACGTGAGCGCCAGTTATGGCAGGACAAAATCTCCGCCGAACAGGATTTTCTTCAGGCTCGTCAGGCATTACAAGAGGCCGAAATCGCTCTCAGCAATGCTCGCCAAAAAATCAGTGTACTCAGTGGTAGCTCGGTGGCCAGCGGCGGTAATCGGTATGAATTACGTGCGCCATTCGACGGCGTCGTGGTCGAAAAGCATCTGGGTCTCGGTGAGGTCGTCAGTGAAACCACTAACGCGTTTACGCTCTCTGACTTATCACGCGTTTGGGTGACCTTTGGTGTCTCTCCCAAAGATTTGAGCAAGGTAGTGGTTGGTAAGTCTGTCACGGTCAGTGCAACAGAGCTGAACGCCGAAGTCACTGGAACCGTGGCTTACGTCGGAAGCTTGTTGGGTGAGCAGACCCGCACTGCAACAGTCCGGGTGACCTTGACCAACCCAAACGGTGCCTGGCGTCCGGGGTTGTTCGTGACCGTGCTGGTTGAGACCGATACCCGACAGACGAGAATCGCGGTGCCAGAAATCGCCATCCAGACGGTCGAGGACAAACCAACCGTTTTCGTTCGAACCGATGACGGATTTCAGGCGAAGCCGGTGGAGGTGGGTAGCCGTGCGGCGGGTTTGGTCGAAATCACAGGGGGCTTGGAGCCCGGTGTTCAAGTTGCTGCTGCCGGTAGCTTTATTCTGAAATCAGAACTGGGTAAAGCCTCGGCTGAACACGCCCACTGATCCGCCACTTCCACGAGAAGGTTCTCATGTTCGAACGCCTGATCCAATTTGCCATTGAGCAGCGCATTATTGTGCTGCTCGCGGTTTTCCTCATGGCCGGCCTTGGCATAGCCAGCTACCAAAAGCTTCCGATCGACGCCGTACCCGACATTACCAACGTCCAGGTACAGATCAATACTGGCGCCGCAGGTTTCTCGCCACTAGAAACCGAGCAGCGCATCACTTTCCCCATCGAAACCGCGATGGCTGGCTTGCCCGCTCTTGAGCAGACACGTTCCCTCTCACGCTCCGGCCTATCGCAAGTCACGGTGATCTTCAAAGAAGGCACCGACCTCTTCTTTGCCCGGCAATTAGTCAACGAGCGTTTGCAAGTAGCCAAGGAGCAACTTCCCGAGGGTGTGGAAGCGGTCATGGGGCCGATCTCTACCGGTCTGGGTGAGATTTTCCTGTGGACGGTCGAAGCCGAGGAAGGTGCAGTCAAGGAGGATGGCACTCCATATACGCCGACCGACCTGAGGGTGATCCAGGATTGGATCATCAAACCCCAGTTGCGCAATGTTCCGGGAGTCGCAGAAATCAACACCATTGGCGGCTTCGCCAAGGAGTATCAGATTGCTCCCGATCCGAAACGTTTAGCGGCTTACAAACTGACACTGACCGACCTTGTGACAGCGCTGGAGCGGAACAACGCCAACGTCGGTGCTGGCTACATTGAACACAACGGCGAACAACTGCTGATTCGTGCGCCTGGCCAAGTGGCGACTACCGACGACATCGCCAACATTGTGATGGCCAACGTCGATGGCACGCCAATCCGCATAAAAAACGTCGCGACCGTGGATATTGGGCGTGAGTTGCGCACTGGCGCGGCTACCGAAAACGGTCGTGAAGTTGTACTTGGCACGGTCTTCATGCTGATTGGCGAAAACAGTCGAACCGTGTCTCAGGCCGTTGCCGCTAAACTGGAGCAAATCAACCGCTCACTGCCAAAAGGTGTGGTGGCGGTCACCGTCTATGACCGTACCAATTTGGTGGACAAAGCAATTGCCACGGTTAAGAAGAACCTGATTGAAGGTGCGATCCTGGTGATCGCGATTCTGTTTCTGTTCCTTGGCAATATTCGCGCCGCGCTGATCACAGCCATGGTCATTCCACTGGCCATGCTCTTCACCTTCACCGGTATGTTCACCAACAAGGTCAGCGCTAACCTGATGAGTCTAGGGGCGTTGGACTTTGGCATCATCGTCGATGGTGCGGTAGTTATTGTCGAGAACGCCATCCGGCGTCTGGCCCATGCGCAACAACATCATGGGCGAATCCTCACTCGCTCAGAACGCTTTCACGAGGTCTTTGCAGCAGCCAA
This sequence comes from Pseudomonas sp. G5(2012), assembly GCF_000408945.1. Classification (NCBI taxonomy): domain Bacteria; kingdom Pseudomonadati; phylum Pseudomonadota; class Gammaproteobacteria; order Pseudomonadales; family Pseudomonadaceae; genus Pseudomonas; species Pseudomonas sp. G5(2012). Next base: position 152,535 of record NZ_APIO01000039.1, on the reverse strand, counting down.
GGAAGCCCGACGACCGCTGATTTTTGGTCAGTTGATTATCATGGTCGTGTACTTGCCGATTTTTGCACTCACCGGCGTCGAAGGGAAAATGTTCCACCCAATGGCGTTTACCGTCGTGATCGCTTTGTTGGGTGCTATGCTGCTGTCCGTTACTTTTGTTCCTGCGGCGATTGCCATGTTCGTGACTGGCAAGGTTAAGGAAGAAGAGAACGCGGTCATGCGAGGGGCGCGCCGAGTCTATGCCCCCGCGCTTGCCTGGGTCATGGGGCATCGGTCTCTGGCATTCGCCATGGCACTCGGCGTTATCGCTGTGTGCGGTGTCGTCGCCAGTCGAATGGGTAGTGAGTTTGTGCCGAGCCTTAGCGAAGGGGATTTGGCCCTGCAAGCATTGCGTGTACCGGGCACCAGCCTGACACAATCGGTAGAAATGCAGCAGAGTCTCGAAAAACTTGTACTGACAAAGGTGCCTGAAGTTGAACGGATGTTTGCTCGTACAGGTACCGCAGAGATCGCTTCTGATCCAATGCCGCCCAACATCTCTGATAGCTACGTAATGCTCAAGCCCAAGGATCAATGGCCTGATCCCAATAAATCCCGAGAAGCTTTGATAGCCGATATCCAAAAAGCTACGTCCGCTATGCCCGGTAGCAACTATGAGCTTTCCCAGCCCATTCAATTACGTTTTAACGAGTTGATTTCAGGCGTACGTAGTGATGTGGCGGTCAAGGTCTTTGGCGATGACATGGCTGTGCTGAATAGCACCGCTGCCAAAATTGCCTCGTCCATGCAAAAGGTCGATGGTGCTTCCGAAGTCAAAGTTGAGCAGACAACGGGGCTGCCGGTGCTGACCATCAACATCGATCGTGACAAAGCCGCACGTTACGGTTTGAATGTTGGCGACGTACAAGACACCATTGCGGTGGCGGTGGGTGGCCGCCAGGCCGGCACTATGTACGAAGGAGACCGTCGCTTCGATATGGTGGTGCGTTTATCCGACGCCATGCGCAAAGACCTCGAGGAATTGGCCACGCTGCTGATTCCGGTGCCGGCGCTGCTTAACGGCAACGCCGATCAGATCGCTTTCATTGCGCTCTCAGAGGTGGCAACCCTGGATCTGGTGCTGGGGCCGAACCAGGTCAGTCGTGAAAACGGTAAGCGTCTGGTAATTGTGAGCGCCAACGTGCGTGGACGGGATATCGGCTCATTTGTACAGGAAGCCAGCAGCGTCATTGATCAGCAGGTGCAAATCCCGGCCGGCTACTGGATAAACTGGGGTGGGCAGTTCGAGCAACTCCAATCAGCCGCCAAACGCTTACAGATTGTCGTCCCGGTAGCCCTGCTCCTTGTATTCGCCCTACTGTTTATGATGTTCAACAATCTTAAGGATGGCCTTTTGGTATTCACGGGGATTCCCTTTGCGTTAACGGGCGGAGTGATGGCTTTGTGGCTGCGCGATATCCCGCTGTCGATTTCAGCGGGAGTTGGTTTCATCGCGTTATCGGGGGTGGCGGTGCTGAACGGTCTCGTGATGATTGCGTTCATCCGCAATCTTCGAGAGGAGGGATATTCGTTGAGTTCCGCGATCAATGAAGGGGCACTTACACGGTTACGCCCAGTGTTAATGACAGCACTGGTAGCCTCCCTGGGCTTTATTCCCATGGCACTCGCTACTGGAACCGGGGCGGAAGTCCAGCGGCCATTAGCTACCGTTGTGATCGGAGGTATCCTGTCTTCAACTGCGTTGACCCTACTGATACTGCCTGCGCTGTATCACTGGGCACACCGTCGAGATGAGGATGAAGCAGAGGAAGACAAAAAAGCAACCGTATAGCTCTTTGATTTCAAAGCCCACTACGAGTTTCGGTAGTGGGCTTTTTTACGAGAGTTAAATTACGAATATGTAATCTCGACGCCACCGTGGTGATAGGTTCGGATTGATACCCTAATAGCGTTATCTATATGAGGTGTCAGAATGAATTTTACTCAAATATGTGCTCTTGCAGGTGCTTTAGTCTTTTCTTCGGTTGCGTTGGCGGAGGGTGGCGGAGATAGAACCTTCGAAAAAATGATGGCGGCGAATGACTTGGCAATGGAGAAATATTTAGCCAGAGAAGGGAGGAGTGCCCCAGTGGTGTCAAGTGATGCAAAAAATTAGACGGCAAAAGAAATGTAGTGATGCACGTTGGGAAGAACCCGTCTCCAGATTGCTGGTGGCGGGTTTTTTTATGGATAGCTAGCTTACATACTTGTAATTTTCGTGCCACGCCGTCGCAATGTTTAGGTTGATATTCTCGTAACTGTTATTAGATGAGGTACAGAATATGAAATTTATGAGCATCTTCGCTGTAGTCGGAGGTTTAGTTATTTCCTCAAACTTGCTTGCTGAGGGTGGGGGAGATAAAACATTTGAGAAAATGATGGCTGCCAATACTAAAGCTATGGAGCAGTACGCGATCAGCCAGGGAAAGAGCGCTCCTGTGCCGAGGCCATACGAATACGGGATGAAGGTGGATGTGGTGAAGGTGATCAGTGTGGTGCGCCCTGCGAAAGTCTGCGCAGTAGTGCCCGCCGCAATGACTTATGAAGATTCCGAAGGACAGCTCAATACGATCACTTACACGGTCGCTGGAGACTGTCGCAAACGAGGCGGTTAATAGCTGCGTTGCTATCGTACGAATCATTAACGCGCGACCAACTTCGTTATTTAAGGGTGTCGGGCGTTTTTTATTTGCTCAAGTTTCGACAGGCCAAAAAAAGACGTCCCGGAGGACGTCTTAAAAATTCACCTTTTCCAAAGGAGCAAAGGAGCTTCCAAAGGTGAACGGATGTTACAACTGAACAGCATTGAGTTCAGACTTTCACAGACTAGCTACTTGTCTATAGAATCCCAGCCAGATGCGCTAGCTAGAACTCTATCAACTCACGGTAAGTATAAAAAACGCAACCTAACATGAAGGTGATTGAAAAATGACATTTCTGTAACTTTTCGGAGGAGCGGGACGCTCGCAACACGAGTCGCCCCGTTCGATATCACAGGATCGCTAATGGATACTCAACGATCACACGTACTTCATCCAGGTCAGACTCAAACGCGGTTGCACGAGTGTTCATTTGACGCAGGCGGAAAGACATGTCTTTCAAGGAACCTGTCTGAACGACGTATTTTACTTCGATGTCGCGCTCCCAACGTTTCTGTTCAGTCAACGGGTTCCCCTCAGCATCACGTCGCATGTAGGTTGCGTTAGCGTTTGAGTAATCAGCGTCAGTGCCGCGACCGTAGCGTGTCATAAACGTCAAGCCAGGCACGCCATAGGAACTCATGTCGAGGTCGTAACGAACCATCCATGAGCGTTCTTTCGGCGAGTTGAAGTCGCTATACTGGATTGAGTTGTCAAGAAAGATGGAATCCGATTGACGCAGATAGTCGAAGTCGTCGTTACCATTATTTCGTTGGTGAGACAGTGCGACAGAGTGTGCGCCATACTTCACGCCGACTTTAGCACTCCAAATATTGTTGTTGAACTCACCCAGCAGTTTTTTGCCTTCGTCGACGGCTTTGTAGTAGTTCGCACCGCCGAATACGGAGAGTTCATCCGACAGCGAGTAGTTCAATCCCGTGCCGGCATAATATTGATTCCATGCGTCTTTGAGACGGCTGGAATAGAGGCTTACAATCACGTTCTTGTTCAGATTGTAGTCACCGCCAAAGTAACCGACCCACGGCGAGTTAACAGGCCCGGCATAGAATGTCGCGAAGTTATCGCGCATATTGCTGGAAGTTGGCTGGCTCATGGCGTGCAAGCGACCGCCCTGAACGGTCAATCCGTCAATGCTGGTGTTGGTCGCCGTTACACCAGTGAAGCTTTCTGGCAGAAGTCTGGAGTCACCCGCGGCAACAACTGGGTTAGATGGGAATACGTCGCCGACCTTTACTACAGTGTCAAAGGCGCGAACTTTTGCCGCGCCACCAACTTTGGTGTATTCGTCACTAGCCTGCCCTTCACTATTGACGGGGAGTACATCGAACGAACTACGGCCGCCATTACGGCCGTCACCCGTGTCGAGTTTCAACCCTAACATAGCGAACGCGTCGACGCCCACACCCACAGTGCCTTGTGTAAATCCAGACTCAAATTTACTGATAATGGCGTGCGCCCATGCTTCGGAATAACCGTTGCCTGTCGCGCTTGATTGACCGTTGCGATTATCGCGGTTGAAGTAGAAATTTCGGTTGAGCACAGTTAGGCTGCTATCTTCTATAAAGCCCCCAGATTTTTCCTCAGCAAAAACCATGGATGGCCCGGTACTCACAACCACTGCCAACGCGGCCATCGAAAATTTTGTGTTGTTATTCATCCATCACTCCTTAGGTTCGGCAGAACGAGAACGTTCATCGGCTTAATTTTATTTTCTACAGGAAGTGAATTGCCCTCCCATACGGTTGCCGATTTATATCGTGGCAATCTGGAGATAACGGGGACATGATCAGATGATTACAATTTCGTAATGTTCAACCGCTTTTAATTGACTTGCGTAGCATGCACCCAGCCGATACGTGGATGCCGTAGTGGCTTGTCTCGAAAAAAACAAGTTGCCTTTTGACGACCGCCTGCTGTCAGGCAAGGCACCGCGACGAGTCATGGCCGGGCTATGGCGAGGAGTCGCAACGCAGCATGGCGGCGACAGGCAGTCGTCAAGAGGCAACTTATTTGCGAGACAGGACACTGGTGCTAATCGCGCATCAGCGGCCAGGCGGCAATAAGACCCCGGCCTATGAACACAAGAATTAGAAACCACAGGAGCAATACATGTACAAATCCAGCTTGGCGTTTGCCGTGGCCTCCGGGGTATTGGCCCAGCAAGCCGGCGCTGCCGGCTTTATTGAAGACAGTAAAGCCGCGCTCAGTTCCCGAACCATGTATTTTAACGCCGACAACCGTGAAGGCGGTGCTGACCAGCGCGAATCGGCCCAGGGCTTTAAGCTCGATTACGTGTCCGGCTTTACGCCAGGTACCATAGGTTTCGGTTTCGACGCTCAAGCGTTGTGGGGTATTCACCTCGATGGCGGAAAGGGGCACCACCCGGACAGCAACACCTTCTTCCCAAGTGACACCGATGGTTCGGCGGTAGATGAGTGGAGCCGTGTCGGCGGCAACGTCAAGGCACGCATCTCCAAAACTGAAGGTCACCTTGGCAGTGCCCTCGCGCCAAACCTACCGATCCTGATCGCGAACGACGGTCGCCTGCTGCCGCAAACCTTTGATGGTGGCATCGTCACCTCCAAGGAAATCGACAACCTGACCATTACTGCCGGCCAGCTGGAACACGCCTATGGTCGTGCTTCGAGCAACCGCACCGGCCTTGCCGTTTCCGGTGGTACCCAGGACAGCAACCAGTTCCGTTTTGGCGGTGTAGACTGGAAGGTCACCAAAGACCTGACCCTTCAGTACTACTACTCGAACCTGGAAAACTACTACACGCAAAATTTCCTGGGCCTGGTTCACGTCTTCCCCATCGGCACTGACCAATCGTTCAAGACCGACCTGCGCTACTTCGACAGCCGTTCCGATGGTAAGAACGGCCAAGCCGGTTATGCCTTCGACAACAATGGTGGTTTTGCCACGGACACTGGCGAGGTCGCCAACAAGACCTGGAGCGCCATGTTCACCTACACCCTGGTTGGTCACGCGTTCTTGCTGGGCCACCAGCAAGTTGGCGACGATGGAGGTTTTGTCTGGCTTAACCAGGGTAGCGTACGCGACAGTAACAACCGCCCTGAAGGCGCCGGTGGTTCTAGCTTCTACCTTTTCACCGACAGCATGGTCAACCAGTTCGCCCGCGCTGGTGAGAACACCACTTTCGGCCAGTACTCCTATGACTTCGCCCGCCTCGGCGTGCCAGGCTTGAAAGCGTCGATCGCCTATCTGAGCGGCGACGACATCAAGAACAAGAGTGGCAACGGCGATTACTCTGAGTGGGAACGCGACATGCGTGTCGACTACTTATTCCAAACAGGTGTGCTCAAAGGCTTCGGGGCCACTGTGCGTCACGGTACTTACCGTGGCAGCGGTGAAAGCATTGCCGACCAAGACCAGACTCGCCTAATTTTCAACTACACGTATAGTTTCCTGTAATCACGCGTAAAAAAGTGCTCGATGAGACCTTTTTATTGTGAGTTGGTTTTTATCCCGGGCGGCCGCGAAGACTGAGCGCAACACCTCACCCTCCGGTAAGGTGCCGCCCTGTCCTATACAGGGGAGGATGCAGAAAACGGAGATTTTGTACACTAAACCCGTGTGATGGCTGTAAGCAGCAACGTGCATAGGCTGCGTATAGTTTCCCTCATGGTCATGTTGAACAGTATGGCAGGGCTGCAGGGCGAGCGAGTCTCGCCCCCGGACATTTTCTCCGGCAAGCTCCTAACTACGAAACACCCGCTGAAAGATTGAACCAATGCTGTTGCATCGACCGGTTGAATCCCAAGCCGTTAGCTGTCTGTCATGAAGAGTCAATCCGGCGTCATCAGCACCGCAAGCGCCACGCTGTTCGACCCACAGCGTCAACTCCATGTTTACGGCTTCGAGGGCCAATTGGTTCTGATTGATCCTGAGCAGTAGGGAAGGGAGCAGGACTGCGTTCGACATGGTGATTCCTCCGTGGAAGAGCTCAGCGTACCAGTGGGTGAGTTTTAGAAACACAATTCTCGAACCCTTAAACGACTTTAGCCAGCGCCAGTGGCCGGTCGTGCCCCTCATCGGAAACCGATGTTCCATCCTTGCTATGGTGGCTAACAGCCGCTAATAGTTAAGGGGAATTGGAGAGGGCTTGAAGATGATTTCGAGATTTGTTGTTGTCCCTGCAATACCAACAGAAACGGGATCAATGCGTAACGGAGCACGCTTCTACTGCAAGACTGCACCCATAGGTTTCAACATCTATGACAACGAAGAGAAGCTACGACTGACGGCTACCTACCAAGCTCGAGAAGAAGCCGAAAATGAGTGTCAGCGACTGAATCAAGAATGCCTTGAAAACATCCTTTCCGAACGCGAGTCCATGACTGCGCTCTAGGCATTAGCAGTTCTACAAAACATCAGCGCTTGGCGTTCCGACTCGAGTGGATCATAGGCTCAGGGACGCACGACCTACACTATTCTGACGTGGATGCTCTGCATTCAGAATCGAACAGACGGCGTCTGCCTCTCCCCTGATCTTGAACACCCCATGCTTGCTAGCTGAGCCTCCCTCGACGAGATCTACAATCCGATATTGCTTAACGCCATCGTCCAGTCTGGTGGTCTCGATCACCTTGAATCTTGGTTGCATGGTGCGTTCCCTGCTAAAGAATGGTGTTCTAGGAGTACCGGTATGACTCCATAATTCCAACATTTATGCTGGACTGAGCTGCGACAATTTATGACAGGGCGCTGTGATCCTCTGCTTGAGAGCAGAGACCTCTCGGGAGCTGGGAAGGAAGGTTGTGTTCAAATCATTCTGTGTGCGAGTCATAGCATGCCTAGAGCTAAGCTGAGGGGTGACCTAAATGGGAAGTCGCTCCTTCGGCCCAATGGGCTCGGCTGACCTAATCAGCCGAGCATCTCCTTGATGATGGATGCAACGTTCCTAGCATCGTCGATCCCTCGGTGATAGGTACCCAGCCAAACCAAGCCCAACGACTCTACCGTTTGCTTAAGTGATTTCGGTCGATCGTCATATAAGCCGGCATGCCATTTCCTGGCATTGAAATGTGGCAAGCCTTCGAGCAGGGAAGGGCACCCAGCTAAACCAGCATCACGCTCAAGCTGTCTTGCATCATAGTCACCCCATGACACCCAGGCTGCATTTGGATAACACGCAGCGAACGGTCGTAGCTCTTCGCCAACCTCTCGATAGGTTCGGGCACCGTCCACGTCTGCTTGTTGAATGGACGTAAGCTTTCTGCAGAAATCGGTGAGGGTGGGATTGATCAGAGGCCGGACGAATCGCTGGAATTCATCGACGATCTCAAGTGACTCCAAATCAATCATCACCAGGCCAATCTCAATCGTTTCCATCTGATCGGGAACGACTGCGAGCGGCCTTGGCGATTCCGACTCATCAATCTCATCACAGGTTGCCTCAAGGTCTACGCAATAGAGGTAGCGGTATGGCGCGAGGAGGTTTTGGATCGCTTGAAGGTGAAGAAGCTTTGCTTGAATGCTCATGGCATGGATGCCCTAATTTTGATCTGTCCAAGGTTCATCGACACATGCACACAGCCTCATTCTGAAGACATTGGTAAGGGGCGTGTTTCTTTTACTCCGGCGCAGATGCTACAGATCACATCATCACAAGCGTTGGAGATCACCATTCATTCGGTACAGTGGCCGCTGGCTTCAAACCGGGATAATCATCAAGTGCAAGATTAGGCTCTCCTTTCCCCGTCTGCAGACGCTCTGGGTTACGTACTACTCCGGCTTCAGCATCGGCTCGCATCTGATCAAGCTCTTTGTCAAAAGCCTTATCCTGGACTGTGCGTTTACTAACGTAGGGCTTCCGCTCAGGGTCTCGCTGCGCTGCATAAGTCGTTAGCGCGTCCGGATCGTCCAGTAGCTTTTGTTGAACCTGAGATTCGAGCATCGCACGAAGCGAGTCTTTGTCAGGACGGTTTAGCATTTTCATACTCCTTTCGGTCGCCCAGATCCTCCAGCAAATGGTCGGGCAAAATGGGGCAGTGGTAAGAACAGATTCGATCAATAGGTTTTTGGGTGCTGAAGACACGGATGGCTCCGGGCACGCTCTATAGTCGACTATAAAGTCTTTTTGAATCCAGCAGCCAGCGAAGCCAGAGTCCTTTGTTCTGGGAAGCTAAAACGATGATGCCTGTCGTTCCTTCGGGCTTAAGCCCGGCTCGACGTCCTCACGTCATTTGGCCTACCCACGACGCCCAAACCCACTGCTGAATTTTCTTAGGAAAACGCAGACTCGATAAATGCCTCTAGCGCTTTATCTTCCAGTATCTCAATAGAGAAGTGCCCGAATCGTTTGGGCAACCAAATGATGCGTGCCCCAGACGGGGATTGCAGGTTCGCACGAGCCAATGGCTTTCCATTTTCGTCTTCTGGCTGAACACCTGCGGCCATCAATTCGTCATAGGCTTTCTCGATGTCCGGTGTCGAGTAGCAGTGGCGGTAAATCATCCCTTCACCCGACGTATCCAATAGCTCTTTCAGGTTCCCCGCCAACGGCTGTACCAACATGAAGCGCTCTTGGCCCATCAACGCAATCGCGTAGCGCACATGCAGACCACCTCGTTCCCAGACGAGCGTTTTAGAGATCCTGGCGTTAAATATCTGCGCGTAGTAAGCACAGGCTTCGTCGAGATTCTTGACCAGTACATCTACGTGACTGAATTTCAGATCCATTTGCAGTCCTCCTGTTGAAACGGCGTCCATGATAAACACGACATAACGTTTTCCTCGTTGCTTCGCTGATCGAACACGTTTATCCAAAGTCGTAGTGAAATACCAAAGCGACGCTGATAATGTCTTGGCTACGTTCGTCAAACCATTAAGGGATGGAGGCGAAAATAGAAGCCCTGGAGCCGCGAACCTCCGGGGCTTTGTTTTTCTAGCCGGCAATCACGTAGGCAATCAACATATAGCTTCACAGCGGGCTGACGTGACTGGCTCCGACAGCGTGTTTATCGGGCCATAGCTGTAGGCAACAAACTCGACCAGTTCAACCTCTTCGTGTTGTCGCCTTTGATCGTCCCGCGTGTGCCGAGGAAGCCATCTCAATCCTTTTCTGACGCCACGCGGCCTTGCTGGTGAGGCGTCTGGACAAGTCCAACGAGAAAGGCATTGCCGACCATGCCAAGCGGTAGGTCTTGTGGGCGAAGGTGTGGATGTGATTTTTTGCGTTCCAATCATCGCGGCCCATCGTCCAGCTGTGTTTTGATTTAAGCAGTAGAGGCCATTCGGAATATCAACGTGATTGAACGGAGTTTTAGAATTCGATTTTCCGAGATCGAAACCACTGTGCCTACGGCACCAGGGCTTTATGAGATCGTGACTGATGAAGGCGGGCTGCTGAAGGTGGGTATCAGCGGCAACCTGCGCAGACGACTGTCTCAGCACAGGCAATCCCGGCAGTCTCGTCTCAAGCTTAAGGAAGGAGGGGATTGGAGCAACCCGAGTGACGTGATGAGCAAGCAGTCGATACTAGCGAAGCATTTGTTCTTCTATTCACCAGCCACTGGCTTCGATTTGAAAACAGAAGCTGGTAGGCAGGCCTTTCTAGAGCAGCGGTGTCATATCCTGGTGAAAGTAACTTCGACTCGGGAGGAGGCTCGCGAGTTGGAACGGGACATGGAGCAGAGCGCTACATATCGTTTCATGGGTATAACCAACAGTTTCCTGTCGTGCTGACTCCCATCCCTGTTCAGCTTTCAGTTACGCCAAATATGTTTCGCGGGCGGAGGCGACTGCTGGTTCGGGCTTATCTGGCCTGGCTCAGCCAGTAATGAAAACATCGTTAATCTACAGCGGTATTGATCATAATCTGATCTTACGAAAAAAATATTTCTCTTCTACGTTAAAGCCTGCCCTCGACCCGTCCGATTAGATGTTTAAGAACATTAGTGATGGTGACATTTATGAGTGAAGATAGGGCGCAACCAGCAGTGTTTTTTGCAGAACGCGAATTCATCTGTTGGCGTGGACGGGAATATGACGAACTGTATTCGTGCCAGGTATCCAGACAGGGAGATCACTACGTCAGGGTAAATTTAGACATCATGCCTATTAGGTTCGTCGACGCCGTAGCAGAGGATATCGCACGCTGTCTTTACGATGCTGTGCTCATTACCGTAGGAAATCTCGCAGGGTTTGTGCCAACGCCAGCAGATCGCGAATGTATGTTTGAGAGGACATATCGTAAAAGAGTGTCCGGAGAGTGGAGTTACTGCGCCAATGGCAGGTTTAACTGCCACGAGACAGAAGATGAAATCTATGTTGTTGAGCTCGCGATGGAGGAGAGCGACAAAACTGAGCGGGTGAGGGTCTACACGGTTGAGGACGGTGGAGTAGAGCTTGTTTTCGATTTCATGTGCTATTCGTTCAGCATGCACGACGCAGTGTGGCTTTCTAACGCTTTGATGGAGGCCATGGGACGTGAGCCTTTGGATACCTTGGAGACAACAAGTAAAAGTTGCAGGCCGATGGCTGGTTTCTATCCTGCTGAACTCTGTTTGAATGGTAGGTAGTCCGCTAGGATCCTAGCTAGGCAACCCATGCGCTGTTGCGGCTTGACCTGGTGATTACACGGTGTGGTCGATCTGGTTGAAATTCCTGCGCGCACCGCCTGCATACCTAATGGAAGTTAGGAAGGAGATCGAGTGCAATCTAGGCCGGTAAGCTTGATGCATCCTTCAGGATTTGTAGCTCACTGTAGTGGAGAGTGCTTCCGCCATGATGCGTTTGCCGAGTGACATGCCCCTTAGTGCCAAACTTCGCGGCAGTGAGAGGAGAGGTTGTATTCAAAGTGCTCTGCGCTCGAGTCGTCGCTTGAACAACGTTTCGGACGTTATCGATACGTCAATGATATGTCCCTTGCCGCTTTCAAAACACCTTCTCCGAGCACGTCTTTGCATCTCTAGTAGCAGTAACGAAAATATTTCTGATTAAATCATCTTTATTTGCGGTTTCTGCAGCGAGTTGATCTCTCTCGACGAGTCACGGCTAAACGCGGCGAAAGTATGGCAAAACGCGGCGTTTCGGGTTTGCTGTATAGGCACAGTTAAATCCCTCGACTAGTCTCTTGTTTTCAGCCGAGCCAAAGATTTGAGCATGAGCACATTTGAGCGTTACCACGACCTGATCAGCAACCCGAAGGCCTCGTTCTACGGGAATCCCATGTCCAACAAGCTGCTTGTCTCCACGGATGGACGCTTCCAGACCTTTTACGCCCCCTTCGACCATATCAACCGCGACGCCAAGGTCGTGATCTGTGGAATCACCCCCGGCAAACAGCAGGCGCTCAATGCGCTGGAGGAAGCGCGGAAGTCGCTACTCAACGGGGACAGCGTTGAGGTGGCCAAGGAGAAGGCGAAAAAAATTGGCAGCTTTTCAGGTGGTATGCGTCCCAACCTGGTCGCGATGCTCAACCACATTGGACTTGACGATCTGCTGGGGATTACCAACTGCTCAGACTTGTTTGGGGCCTACAGCCATCTTGCCCATTACACCTCGGCATTACGCAACCCTGTCTTCTTCGATGGTGATGACTACGGTGGCAAGCCATCCATGGTCAAGCAGCCAGCCTTGCTGAAGCAGATCGAGCTGACACTGGTCGAGGAGATCCGACAATTGGGCCCGGATTGCCTCTACGTGCCCCTTGGCGACGAGGTGTCGAAGGTGTTCACCCACCTTGAGTCGAAGGGCCTGGTAAACCCAGCTCAGGTGCTGAACGGTCTTCCACACCCATCGAATCGGAGTATTGAGCGAGTGCACTACTTCCTGGGCAAGAAAGAGCGGGCTTTGCTCTCACCGAAAACCGACGCTGACAAGATCGATGCCAATAAGGCGTCCATCCAGGCCAAGATGAAAGCCATGCGCTCGCGGTAACAGCGCAAGTACTGACGCTGATCGCGATTTCAGTCGTTCTCGCAAACCCGCTGGTAGTAAGCGGATTCGATCCCTGCAGATGATGGTCGCACCGGAGATGACCGTCCTAGAGATATGCGTGCCTTGACGCATCCAGTTGGTCATTAACAGAATGGCCGACTGCCACCTAGCTGCTGAATAGGAATGAGTCGTTTGCCATCATCAATCGTCACCCCGCCTATGTCTGAGCTCGACCCTTCGTCTGAGCTCGAGTCAGACCACGTCACATCCGAAGCTCTCTACCCGGATCCGGCCCGAGTCCCTCCATACGTTACCGCTGTAGAAGCCTCTTCCTTCGAGGGTAAACCGTTGGGCCAGGTCGAGGTTGAGATCGTGCCTATGACTGCCGACCACGTTGCCTGGTGGCATGACACGATGCAGCCCATGATCAAAGCGAGTTTTCGCACCGCTGTTGACCGAGCTGCTGATCCTGCAAAAAAGATCCGTGCTGATGTGAATTGGAATTGGAAGACTAATTTCTGGTTGCTGGACGTGCACAACCATGGGCATTTCAGTACACGTAATGCGCACCGAGCTTTTGGTCTCACGATGGTTACACGTAACGCGCTTGGCGAGCGCGTGCCCGTTGGCATGATGACCCTGGTGCCACGCTACCTGTGCAATTCAAACCAGTATGGTTCCAAGACCTATACGTGGTTCATTTCCTCTGCTCCTGAAGGCTTTTACAAGGAGTACTTCGGGGAACTGAAGCTAGAAGGGGTGGGTAAGGTGCTTTTTGACGCGGCCATCATTGCATCATATCGGGCTGGCTTAGATGGTTCGCTGCTCCTGCATGCTTCGCCGGGAGGTGGTAAGGGTTTGACAAGGCTTTACGAGAAATTGGGATTTGAGTCGATCGGCTTCAAGGTCTTGCCAATTACCCTATATCGCTGGCTAAACAGAAAGGGGTACATGCTGCTCAAAGCTGAGGGGGCAGCGAAGATCATCAAGGACAACGACTTGTATCGTCGTAAGGGCTACGTTGCTGACTGAGTGCATGGGCGATACAGAAACCCAGTATCAGATGTGCGGAGGCATTTGATTGATGCCAGACCCCTTTACGTCGGCTAGACCGCACATGCTAGGCTGAAGGAACACGGGAGAAGAATTAATGAACAGCGATGACGGCAGCATGAACCTTTTTGCCAAGGCCGTGAGCATGGTACTGGGGCGGAAATTCGACACTGGCAGTGACCTGGGTCTGGAGGAGCTCCGTGCGTTGGCGCGTGAGCTGGCGGCTAATCCTGATGCGACTGAGACCGAGCGCGTGTTGGAGGTCATGGAAGACCTCGGAGGCGGACATGAACCTGCGCTCAAGGTTACGAAGGGCGTGGCTCCCCTTGTCATTCAGCTGGATATTCCTGAGGCGCAACGGGTTCTGAAGAAAGGCCGGTCTTACGTCAGTAACAAGAAGCCTGATTTGTATCTTGGGATGTAGGCCATAGTCCTTAATGCTGGAGTTCGAGAGGTGCGTTCCCGGAACCCTTATCGGCCATTCGGGCTCAAGCACCTGCTAAATGAAAATCATGAAGTAGATCGAGTGCAAACCAGGCCGGTAAACCAATCTCCAGCCCATGTAGGTTAGATGGCGGGATCACCACTATCCCGAGCTTGAGTAGCCGGTTGAGTTGATCATTCGCTGTTGCACGTGGAAGGCCGGTGAAGGTTACGAATTCGGCGCGGGGTAGTGTGCCTTGGATTAACAGCGCTAGGAGCGCAGGCATCGTGTCTGGGCTGACGCCAGCTTTCGTCAATCGCGAGTCTGTTCTGTACGCATGGGTAACGGACTCACGAAGCTGGTGACGACTCAGAGCGGTTGTCATGTAATTTACTTCGTCATGGCAGACATCAAGCATGAAGTCGATGAAGGCTAGCTGCCTTCCGTCTGTGCGTTTTTGAGCACCCTCGAGTCCATCTTCACCAATGGGCTCATTCATAGCAGTAGCAGACTGGTACTCGCCCAGCCTACGGCCCAAGCCGCGCGAAAGCGACCACAGATGCGGGTGAAGTCCAAGCAGCGCGAAATGCTCGAACGTAAGAGCCCGAGCGAAAGCTCCGATGCCATTACGGGATGTTCGCCTATGGAGAAGCTTGTAGTGCTGACACACGGCCACGACGATGCGTCGACGCAGCTCCGGGATGTCACTGAAGGCGCGCTGATGGTGCTCAAGTACGAATTCACGCTCCAGCGATTCTGGCTCAGAAGGGTTCCCATCAATCAGGCTTGAATAATGGGCGTTGGTGATTTTCAGCAGTTCACTCAAGCATGCAGCTGTCTCTGGTGCGACCAGGCCAGCGAGGAAGGCAGTCTTCCTTACAAGCTCATCTGCTCGAGCCAGTGTCGCTGTAGGAATTGAACTGGGAGTGATGGGGTGGAGCCGGTGCTCAGTCATCTGCGCGAGTATCTGTAAAAGGGCATTGCTTCACTCATCATCCGCCGAAAGCGGAGAGTTGATGTCAACATCCATACCGCCGATCAAAGATTCGAGTCGAGCAATGAACGACGAGTCCAGAGCGATTAGACCCTCAGGGTTGCTCAGAATGTCGTCTTCCAACAGAGTCAGAAAATCACAAATATCCTGGTCATCCTTGAAGGCATCTGCGCGCTCTGATTCATTGCGAGCAAGGTACCTGGTAACAGGTGAGGGCTTTGAGTTGTTCATGGCAGTGACATTATCTACGCTTGAAGCTCTTGTCATGCTCTGGTTTCGTAAGTCGCAAAGTGGTGCCTGCTGCCGAGGGGGATGTCGCTGATTCGGGCCCTCGGCCCGGCTTGTCTGAGGTCTGTCAGAGGGACATTTAGATGCTGTTATCGATCAAGGAATATCAACCTGGCTCGCCCGCCTCTGATTGCATATGGTCTGCTTTAGGACTGCCTTCGCGCGGAACCAGACTGCATGAGCACATACACCAAGGCCTGCCTTTCGAGCACCTAGATAAGATTGCGACCCTACTGCATATGCAGCGAGGAGTGATCTCCAGATCCATTGGCTTGTCGCCCGTAACGTTGGCGCGTAGGGCGAAGACAGGGCGATTTACTACGTTAGAAAGCGACCGCTTGGTTGCACTGATAGCTGTCTTTGTGCAAGGCCTTCTCCTATTCGAAAACGATGCTGTTGCTGTTGCGCAATGGATGAACTCGCCGATTCTTGGGCTTGGATCGAAGCGACCTTTGGAGATGGTGGGGACTAGAGTAGAAACTGATGCCGTGCTCGATCTTATCGGTCGGCTGGAGCAGGGAGTTCTTGTGTGACGTTCCTCAGGCCCGGGCTTAACGCATCTCCTTATGCGCGGCTGCTCACAGACGTAAAAAACAGCGCCAATCCCTTCGGATCTGCGCGCGTGACTGAACCGGCAGACGACTGAGTGTGCGACCAGAGTCGATGCAACGGATCTGTGGCAGTGCGATCAGATTGTCTGGGATCGACCGCTCTTTTCGTCCCACGTCTCCAGAACGAATGCAGCGATGGTATGAGCCGCATGGATCGCCAGCCGAGCATGTCGTGGTTTGAGCTTGTAGGGTCGTTTTCCCGCACCGTGCGCCGAGCTGGCGTGAGTGCGCAGTGCACCAATGCCATGGACAGTCGCCACCACCCCCGTCACGATCTCCTGCAGGTCTCGCTCCTCAAGTATTGATGCGTCTAACCCCAGATCAGCCCTGACGATCTTCCAGACAGCCTGCAGATCCTGCTTGGCGGGCATGATGAGGTGGTCATGCTCTTCGATGTACACCTTGAACACCGATTCGAGGATGTTGCACGCTGCCGACACGGCCTCCCGTGGGCTCGACTCTATGTTCTTGATGGCACGCTCGAATTCAAAGTCGATGGCGCCGATATTGCGGCTCTTGATGAGCTCGGACAGCGTCTTGGTCGCTAGCCCCTCGCCCTTGGTGAGCATTCCTCCTGGGTTGTAGGTGAGTCCGGCACGCTCCAATCCATCCTTGATCCTGTTGATTTTTGCCTTCCGCTCTTTGGCTTGCTGCGGATTTATCCAGAAGCGCCCAGAGGTGTCTTCCTCATCTTCCATATACTTCTCGATAATGCGACCGACGATGGGTAGTGCATCCGCGCCGCATTCCTTGCTGATCCTGCGCAGCCACTCCTGCGCTTTGACGGCCTTGCTACCCTCCGGGGGATCGCCTGGAGCGTTGGCGTACATGAACAAGCTGTCCAAACTGGCATGAGTTTCAAAGGTTGAAACGGAGTCGGCAACTGCAGATATTAAGTATTGAGGAATAGTGTAAGTTTCCATATGTTGTCCTGACATTCCTAATGAGCATGCACTGAGTGTATCAGCGCTTCTTTTGAACTCTGGCTACTCTCTTGGCCTCGCCCATCAGCCAGTGCGCCACGCATTTCTTGTTACCCCTTCGGATACAAGGGATACCTTAAAGATACTCTCCAAATAGCCTTCGGGTATCCAATGGATATCCCTTTGATAGTTCGATGAAATTGGCTCGGCTCAATTGCTTGATAGCCCTTTGCGATCATCGAGTTTGAAGTGCTACCATCCAGTGGATTCAATATGAAAAGCTGTATTTATATACAGTCAAGTGTCGAATTTGGGTAATGTTTTACTGTCTATTCGTACAGTTATTTTCCGCCGCCAAGTGCTGTGGAAAACGCTGATCATCTCGCCATCAGTGCAGTCAACTCATCTGCTCGTGCTCCGAATGCGGTCGTGGAATTTTTATGGATAAATTGCCAGATAAGTTACCGTTTGATGCTACGAAGCTTTTCGAAGCACTCACGTATCAGCTTGTGGTCGCGCTTGAGTACTGCCACAAGCTGAAGAAGGGAAAGCGCTTGTGGGTCGAGGTTTTCGGGGATGTGACTCTGGAAGACGAGGCCCAGGTTGAGGTCAAGCTCTACGCCGATGCTTTGAGGGATGGCCACCAGAACATCTGGAACACCCTCAACAACTGGCTGAACAAGGCGTTTGACCATACGGCGTACGAAAGCCTGATATTGGTGACGAACCAGGAGTACTCGCCAAAGTCGACGCTGACCGATTGGAACAGCTGTGCCGCTGCCAATAAGCTCGCCTTGCTCACTGCGATCTACGACGGTGCCGAGCAGCGGTTTGTCGCTTCCAAGGCGAAAAAGCCTTCAGAGACCTTGGAGCTCTTACGATCCGTGATGGCTCCAGAGCTGAGGGATGATCTGCTTGAGGTGTTGGAGAGGGCGGTGTTCATCACTGGCTCGCCTTCGCTCAAAGAAAGGCTCGATGCTTACGAGCTTGATCATCTGAGGGTGATACGAGAGTCGAAGCGTCAATCCTACATCGATGACATCCTGGGCTTCATTGGCAGCACCCGGTATATCGATACCGGCTGGGAAATCACCTGTGAGGAGTTCACCGCCAAGACTGTTGAGCTGACCAAGCGGTACATGAAACATTCGAGCGTCTTCCCAGAGGTGGATGCTGAAGCGCTGAAGCAGACGATTGTGCTTGATGAGATTGCCAATCGGCCTTTCGTGCAGAAGATCCGCGAGATCGATGGCGAGTCACGCGTCAGGCACGCTGCTCTGCAGCTTTTGATTGCCGGTGAGGTCATTGATGAGCTGTACCAAGACAACCTGGCCTCGGATTTTGATATCAAACGCTATCAGAAAAACCATCTGGATCGTCATCTGGATGGTCGGCTAAGTGCGATGGTCGACTGGATGGACGAGACATGCCCCATCCAGCTGAAGCGTCAGTCACTGAAGTTTTTCTTCAAGCAGCACTCTGCAGAGGTGGTGCAGCTGAATACTTTCGAAGACACCACGACCGATTTCCGAAATGGCATTTATCACATGCTTGCTGACGTGAAGTCCGATGACGAGGAAAGAGAGTTTTACTGGAGGTTATGGCCGTGAGTATGAATGCCGCAGATCATATTTACACGTTGCGCCGAACGCCATTTGCCCTCGCGCCGATAATCCACTCCTTTTACGATCACTGGGATCCGACCGAGAAAGATATCCTACTGAGCTACTTGGTTTTGCCCTTGATCACCTACAAGCCTATCCACAAGTTTCTCCATTACGCGGGGAAAAATAGCTCGATCCGTACCTTGATGCAGGAACCCAGCCGGATTCTCGGTTTGGAGTCGCGGATCGAAGAATACAAGCCGATCACGAATGCTTCCCTACTCATCCTTAACTCGGAGCGGAGCATAAAGATCAATGAGGATATGTCGGTGGCTCCGCAAGGCAAAATCAGAGCGGAAAATGCCGATGCACAGTTGTTGAAGTACGCTCGGAAACTCGCAGTGGTGTTTACGGGTGAAAATGTCGTTTCTGTTTATAGGTCATTGGGGCTGAAATCGCTATGAACTGCTATGTAAGATATATCGGCGTCGTAGACAAGGATAAAAGACTTCACACTGTGGAGTTTTCCCGTGGCCTCAATATCATCACCGGTAAGTCGTCTACCGGGAAAAGCGCTATTCTGGAGATCTTTGACTACTGCTTGGGTAGCAGTGAAGACACTATTCCGGATGGTAAGCTGACTGAGCGTGGCGATACGTTCTTCACCGTTCTGCAGTTCCCGAGTCTGACGCTTGTGCTGGCGCGAGCAGCGGCATCCAAACGTTGCTTCCTACGCGAGGTCACCGGGTCAGAAGGAGAGAATGTCCTAGAACTCATGGGGCATGTTGAGTGTTTCTTTGACGATCGATATTACATCCATAAAGATGCATTCCTAAAGAGTCTCGGAAAGTACTTTGGCGTAACGCTGGAGAACATTGATAAAGACCCGATGTACAAAGAGGTCACGGGTAGCAAGGGTGCCACGCCATCTGTGCGCAGCTTCCCTTCGTTTATGCTTCAACACCAGAACCTGGTCGCGAACAAGCACGCCATTTTTTACCGATTCGATGAGAAGGTTAAACGGGATCAGGCCATCGATCACTTCAAGATATTCATGGGTATCGTGAAGGAAGAGTATTTTGATATCGCCAAGGATCTTACCGAAGCAGCCTATGAGCTTCGTCGGGTTGAGCTGAAAATCCCCAAAGACGAGAAAGTCAGGGAAGAAACAGTTGGGAAGTTCGGCAAGCTTCTCTCGGAGTACCAAGCGCTCGCTGGAGTCCCCCTATTCGAGATGACGGCTGATGAGATTTTCATCAAGCCAAGTCAGGCGCTCAGGCTGATGAACAGCACCCCAGTCTCTGTGGATGGGCTGGCCGATGATTACGAGAAGAGGCTCAACTCGTTGCGTGACCAAAAGGCCAAACACGTTGCCGACCTGCGTTCGGCGATCGGTCGTCTCAATCTACTTGAGCGTTCTGTCGAGCAGGCGAAGGGAATTGGTGTCTCGTATGCCTCGCTGACGATTCCCCGCTCCACTGACCTTGAGCACACGTTCTGCCCGGTGTGCGAGTCACACTCCGATATCCCGGAGGATCAGGCCAACAAGCTGACACAGGCCATCGAGTGGCTGAACACTGAACTGAAGCTTTCGTCGTTTGCGCGGGAGAGCCTGGGGCAGGAGAGTCGCGATCTGAGGAAAGATATCAAGGAATTTCGTCAGAAGCTCAAAGAAGTCCAGACCTCCCTCAAGCCTTTTGAAGAGCAGGAAAAGCGACTGGCCCAGGCCAGCTCGTTGGAGGATGCTCCGAAGAAAACGAAGCTGCTGCTTGAGATCGAAATCGACAGGTTCATCGAGAACCCGCCTTCTGACTTGAAGAAGATGAAGGATCATTGGGAGGCGGAGGTTAAGAAATACCAGGCCCAACTTGATGAGTATGATGTTGATATCGAGCTGGACAGGCTGGCGAGAGACATCAACAAGAAAATGAAAGAGCTTGGTAAGAAATTCCACTTCGAAGAAACGTACAAGACGGGTTCTCTAAAGTTTGACGTAAACAGCTTCGACTTGTGGCATGAGAAAGAAGCCTTCAAAAAGGTATTTCTCAGGTCTATGGGGAGTGGTGCAAACTGGGTTTATTCGCACCTTACTTTGTTCATGGCGCTACATTATCAATTTGCAGCCAGGGCCGATAAGTGCAAGATTCCGCCGATTCTATTCCTTGACCAACCTACACAGGTTTATTTTCCTGCCAAGGACGATGGCAAGACTTTTGTAGCTGATAATTTAAGGCCTGATGACACCAAGGGTGTCGCATTGCACGACGACATCGATGCGGTGTCGAACATGTTTACTCAACTTGCTAAGTTTTGTGATGATACTGCAGAGCAAACTGGTGTGAGGCCGCAGATTATCGTTTGTGATCACGCCGACGGACTCGACCTTGGGGAAGGTTATAACTTCGGTGATTTTGTGAGGCAGCAGTGGCGTACGCGTGGTTTTATCGCTGACTGACTTGCGGCTTTGAAATGTTTGCTCACAAACCGAAGGTTTAGAGGCTTCAGGTACGTAATGCGCAAGTAAATTGCGTGTTATGAAGCCTCTAATACTTTTTGAGATTCATCAGTTTGGTTTGCCTTTAGGAAGAAGCACGAATCCTAGACATCATCAACCTGGTGAGTCGGTGCTCGTTGGCGATCTCGGTCAGCGATGCAGAGATCTTCGAGAGCCAAAAGGCCGACTATGACCAATTCGAGTTCGGCCTGTAGGTTTTGAGGTCTACGATGTGAAAGTGTCCCGCTGGGATCGTACCAGCAGCACGTTCGTGTACGGGCAAGCCCACAACCCCAACTTCGCGGGTGGTGAAAGGCTCAGGTGACCCACTCGATCTTCGTTCGTCGCAAGACCTCGTAACGTTTCCGTTGTACCCCATCTACAAAGCCCGGCCTCACAACTGGGCTTTGTTGTTTCTGCACTCCTTGCTCATCTGGCGAGGCAAGGAAATAGAGCCATTGTTGGAGGCGTGCTCGGCCATGGAGATTGGCCTGCAAAGGCTGGTGGCAGTTTGATTGTGCAGCGCTTACCCTCCGTGCAATGCATGGAGGAAACGACTATGGATCTGATTCGTCAAATGGAGTACTCGCGTATCAAGGCGTTCTACAGGCTGCTGGTCGACAGGCTTGGCGAGCAGGCCTGGGCTAAGCGCAAGGCTGCCTATGAGGCGCGCGTACGTGAGAAGGAATATAACCTGAATCTTGCACTTCCGATCGAGCCTCAGCTCTTCGAGCCTGAAGACGGTGATGTGGACTGGTACATCTTGGCATGCGAGCTGGCCTATGACGTGCAGCAAAGCGATTCCGCCTATAGCAGTAAGCGCGTTTATCCTTATGCCCTGGCGATTGGCTCTGTCGCTGAGCAAGTCCGCAACATTCCGAACGTAGATAGCGTTATGGACAAAATGTTGGCGAACAACAACCAGCCCGACACCCAGCTCTTTGAGCTGTTGACCGCCTCGTTCTACCTGAAAAATGGATACAAGGTTTCCTTTCTTCCGGAACTGAGCATCACCTGGCCGGACGGAAAGACCAAGAAGACACCCGATCTACTCGTTCAAACAGGTGAAGAAGGCTTTTATGTCGAGTGCAAGCGAGCTGCTCAGCAAACTAGATACTCGCTGGATGAGCGGAATGCTTGGGCTCAAATCTGGGCGGTACTGAGCCTTCACATGTTGAGGGTCGCGCCATGGAGCATTGTTGATATCACTTTCCATGACCAGGTCAAACATGCGTCGGCAGAGGAAGTGATCAGGGTTGTGGATTTGGTACTTCAGAAGGGCGGAGGCCGGGTAAGAAACGGATCGATCAGTGTCGAATTGCGCTGGGTTGATCGGGGGCCTCTTGAGCGTCATTACCGTCGCTTCTCAGTCCGACCCAACTGCCCACAGCATGAGTTTTTGGTGTTCGGTGACGTAGACAGCAATGAAAAGCGCAGCATTGCAACGATCGCAGAAAGCATCGTGCGCGCCGGCACTCCCGATAGCATTCTCAACATCTTTGTCCAGGACGTTGCTAACTGCGTGGCTGCTCAGTGGCGCTGTGATCATGAGATATCGCTCGGGCTACGTTCGAAGCACTTCAAAAGCCTAATCAACGACGCGGTGACTCAGATTCCACCGGACAAACCTGGAGTCGTTCACGTGTTCTATGAAACCCGCGATGGCATTGCGATTGAGGAGATGAGAAGAGCGAAAAACATCGACAACATCGCGAACTACGATGCGTCCGGTACAACTGTGGCGGGCGTGCTCATGCACGCCGTGAACTATTACCCCTTGGAAAATGGTTACCAGTGGGCTGAAACCACGCAGGACTTCGCCCGCGTCCCTAATTTCATGGATATTTACCCTGTGCAAACCTTGATGCTCTCCTCTGGGGCTGCGCGTGAAGTCGAGGGTGATACCCATTGGCGGCAGGACAAAGCCTCTAAAAAGCCGCGATAGTGCTGTAATAGAGCTTTGGCTTAAGGTAGTGACACCTACCCCCAGCGTCGCCAACCCGAGGTCGTTGTAAGGTCTGGCAGAGCAGGGCAGGGCGGTCAGAATGACCATTAAAATCTGTGGCAGAATGGCGACGCCCTCAGGGACTAGCCACCACTGGATGAAGAACACTTGTCAGCATTGATGCCCCTTGTGCCGCTGTTTGATTACGCGACCCTGGACAAAGAGGTTTGCGTACCGCACCCAGTCACTGGTTTGCTCAGCTATGGCTATATCGAACCCTACAGTAGTCGTAACCTCACGTTGCCCGGTGGCGAGATCTACCTGCGGGTAGGCAAGCATCATGGTTTCAGTAAAGGCTTTGGTGTTCGCCATATCTGGGAAGGTCACGGTCATGAACTGGTCGGTGCTGGCTGCCCGAAGATCGAAGATGTCCCGGCTTTCGTAGCGGCAATTCTGTCGCAGGGGGCGCAGATTCTTTGCGAGGGGTATCAAACCCGTGATGGTTACCGTTTGACGATTGTGAGGGGCGCGAAGGGGGTTGTGATCCTCTCCCCACAGCTGGATGCCGAAGGCGAGAATTTCTATTCTGTAGTGACCGCTTACAAGGTTCTGAAGAAGCAGAGCGCGATGAAGGTCGGCACGCTGAAAGCAAAAAAGGCGCCGTAGGCGCCTTTTTAGAGAATTCATTGAGGGCTGGTAGTCGCAGCGCTTGCTTAGCACGTCCAGGCAGAGCTGCCTGAAAGGGGTCGGAAGCTAACCATTGTTGCCGGTTACCGCTACCGCACAGGTGGCGACCTGCGCAATCCACACTGATCTGCCAATATCGCCATGATCCAGATCAGCCCTGCTCTTATTGAGCCCTCGTGATCATTCTTGAGCAACGAGGGTCACTATGTCAACACAGAAAGTGGAAATTACTTCGGCAACCGCCCAGGTTTTGGGCTGGAGCGCCCCCGTCAAGCTGCTTGACGAGGATCACGCTGCAGAGCGCTCGCAGGCTATCGGCAACCATCTATCATAACGCTTCCCCCGCAGGATGCGGCAGCGAAGTCGACGTTCGGCCAAGATACTCTAGAACCCTTCCATGCGCCCCCGGTTCGCAGTGCTCTTCGCGGGTTACCAATCCCTGGCTTGGGCGAGCTTCTCGGTAATCTCGGGAACGAGGAATGCGATCAGTCGGTTGAGGCTGGGATCTTGCCGGAACGCCTCGTCATGATTCCTCATACCGTCCTTGATGACCTCAATGCGCCGAAGCCACGTACCTTTGGTGTCCTGCTCCTTCAGCAGATGCTCGGTATCGCATAGTTTGAGCGCCCAGCCAAACGGGTAGAGGTACTGCTTGTAGTGGTCGAACGCAGTGTTGGCAACGTTCAGTAAGCGCGGCAGGTTGTAACCGACAGGCCGGCCAAAGCGGGCGCTCAGCATCAGTGAAATCGCTCCATGAAATTTGCCCGTGCGGTAGTCCGTTGGCAGGTGCAAGCGCGGTAAAGCAACGCGCATCTTTTCCCGCAGAATAACCCAGGCGGCATCCGTTTCCCGGCAATCATTTGGGGCATGTTCGAACCAGAAGTCATAAAACGCCTGGCGGGCTTTCGAGATATCCAATGAGCTTTCCAACTCGGCACGAATGGCATCGTAGTCCTTGAAGAACACCTTCTGTGCCTTGGTATCTACAGTTAGCTGGTAGAGGAAAACCTCCTCCATCACCCACTCGTTGATGATCGTCTTGCCCCTCAGGTGCGGTACCGCATACCAGCAATCCATGGCCATGTGTTTCGCGTGTCGCGATCGCTCCAGTGTTGCCTCATTCACGATGAAGACGTTGTGGTTGTTCAGGTAGAAGATGTCTTCCTCGGAGGTTCGAGTGATGCTTGGATCGAAGCTCTGGAATACCCAGACCATGCCGCCGTTGTTCATTCGGTAGAATTCGCGCCGGCCTACGATCTCGGTTAGATAGGTGGTCGAGAGCTGCACCTCGAATGCCAGTCGCTGGCCGGCGTGTTCTACCTGCACATCCGGCTTGCGCCACTGCGCTCGGTCAGCAAGCCGCATGCCCTTCCAGACAGCTTCCACTTGCGGCTCGCTGCAGTTTTCATCGGCAATCAAGCTGTCTCGAATGATGCTCTTGAGCCTGAGGTGAGCAGAGCTTTCCTTGGCTGCGTTGTACTTAATGCAGTTGATCTGCTCAGCACTGAGTTGGCCACGCGTGGAAATCGAACACTTCTGCTCGACCTCCTCTCGCGGGTGGTGGCGGAAGTGAAAACGCCGACCTTTGGTGCGTACCAGGATGACCGGCGCCGAGCATAACTGGCAGACCAGCCAGGGTTCTTCGGGATTGCGTGCATACCTGCTGGCCAGCTCGCCCCGGTCTTTGATGACCAGGCTCAGCTCGCGGCTCAGGAAAACCTGCAGGTCGACGTTTTCGCCGTTCTCCATGTCGAGGATCTCGGTCAGGAGCATGGTGTCGGTGGGCTGTGCGATTTCATGGGTGAACATACGGCTTCCTTTCGTGGGGTCTCCTAACCAGCCTCCGGAAATCAGCGGCCCGCTGCCACCGAACCCTTTACACTTACTCACACCCTGATTTGCACACGGTCAGCGTCCACTGGTGCGCCATCTAGAAATCAGCGGACTCTCGTTCGCAGGCGGCATTATCGATCCTGGATTTCAGCTCTTCAGCAAATTCACGAATGGTGCGTATTGCCTGTTTAACCTCTTCCGTAGTGAGCTCGATCGGCTGATCGTCGACAGTCTTACCATTGCGGTGGACGATGTCATGGCGCTTGCTGCAGATGCGACCGATCTCGCCCACCTCCAAGCTGTCCATGTGTTTGCCAAACATCGCACCCAGCACCTCTTTCACCGTTCCGACGTTGTGCAGCGTCAGCTCCTTCAGTGTGGTGAGGACGATGCTCTCCACGAGCTTGGGCTGCTCGGCAACCTCCTTGAGGTTGATCGTGCGCGTACTCAGCTTCCGGTACCCAGCCACCAGATTGATCAGCAGCCCCTTGTCACTAACGACGAGCTTGCAAACGACAGAACTGATAAGCGCCTCCATCAAGGTCACGGCATGGGCATACACAAGCTTGTTCAGTGTATCGGTGTGCTGCTCACTATCGCCAAGCGTCAATAGGCTGGATGCGGTCGCAAGGTCTTCGGGAAAGTTGAGGAAAAACTCGCTATGCGTATGCCGGTTCAGCCATTGGAACTCAGCTTCTTCCTCTTCTCCGTCAAGCATGGCTGAGTACTCGGCGGCCAGCTCCGCCCAGCGCTCATCATCCTTGTCGATGTCGATTCCATATACCTGTTTGATCCCCTCAATGCAGCCTTGCTGTTGCAACTCGAAGAAGTGTTCCTTGACGCTGCTAATACGATGTCCTGTCCTGTGACGTTCATGGAGGGGTGTCGCTGTGCGTGGAAGCTCACGCAACGGATCGGCAAATCAGGTGTTGGTCTGCGGATGATCATCAGCGATCATGCCGAGCTTCCACGTACTTGTACTTTGCCACCATTATGCAAAAGGACGATGAGCACGCGATGGCTGAAAATGTAAATGTGTGTTCCGAGTGTGCATTCGATTCTTTTCTTGGCGAGCAGATCCGGCTCAAAGGTAGCGCCGTTGTGTGTGGGCTCTGTAACTCGACGCGTACGTGCTCACCGCTCAGCGAGATCGTTACCTGCGTGGAGGACGCCCTCGGTAAACACGTTTGTGTAGGAACTCACCGTCACGTTGGTGGCGACGGCGACTTCTTCGTAACGCATGGCGATAACATCGAGCACTGGATCATCTCGATGTTTGGTTGTTCAGCTAGTGAGCCAATCGTGGGCGCGGTTTGCAGCAACCTGACGTCCTTCCGGCGCGACGACGAATACCTGAAGAGGTCTTCCACACATGATCATATTGGCTTGAAATGGGGAGAGTTTGAGGAAGGTGTAAAGCACGGCAGTCGCTTTTTCAATCAGCAAGCCAGAGAATACTTAGACTGGCTATTCGAAGGGCTGCATAAGTACTCAGAAGAGTCAGAGGCTCTGTCTGTGGTGCGCGTGCTGACTCCTGAAAACGCTCCACCAATTTACCGCGCCCGCACCTGCATGACGTCGTCAAGCGTTGATGAAATCAGCGCCGATCCCGCGACCAAGCTCGCGGCGCCGCCTAAGGCGCTGGCAGGCGAGGGGCGAATGAACCCCAATGGCGTACCGGCATTTTATGGTGCCTTCAAGCGAATAACCTGCGTGGCTGAACTTCGACCTCCGGTAGGTGGGACTGTCGTCAGCGGGGAGTTCAGATTGAACAAATCGGTTAGCGTGCTGGACTTCGAACGATTCGAAAATGCCGATCTTGGGCTCGAGCCGAGCGTCTTCGATCCCGACTACTTCCGAAAGTCCGGGCGCAGGGAATTCCTCAAGTACCTGCACGATAAGATCACCGCACCAGTGCTCCCAGGATCGGAGAGAAATTATCTGGTATCTCAGTTCATCGCCGAATACCTGGCCACCTGCGTAGAGCCTCGTATCGATGGCGTCATCTTCAAGTCGGTTCAGGATCCCTCGGGAAGTAACATCACCCTGTTCTCGCATGTCGTCTGCGTAGAAACGGCATTGCAGTGGGAGTTCGACGGCAGCCATGGAGTGCGGGGGCCGAGACAATCTGACCCCCCTCGCATTGCGTATGTAAACGCAAGCCTCGTTCAGCACTCTATCAAAGCAGTGGAGTACCGCCCCATCGATAAAGCCCTCTCGGAGAGGGCTCAGGGCTGCGAGAGTATTTAGCCGGGGCGTTGCAGCAGCCAGGCGGCTGCTTAGCGGGTTGAGGTTACTGGCGTCGATGCTGACGCCGACTCGACTGGCAGGTCGGCTTTCGGGGCGGGTCTGATCAAGATGCCGACGCCGAAGGTTTCGGCCAAACCGGAAATGATCCGTTCCTTCGTACTCTGTGCGAAGTCGTCGCGGGTGACGCTGGACGCCGCCCCGAACAGAACAAGGATGACGATAAGGGTCGTGAGTGCATTGCCTACGACACCGCCGATGCCTCCAAAGAACAGCGCTTTGGAGCCATGTAAGAACTGCTCGAATTTCGACTCAGGCTTGTGCCGCTTGATGAAAAGCCAAAGCTCAGCCTTGTACTGCTCCTCCATCTCATCCAGCTTGTCCTGGATAGCCTGAGCCAGATAATCGTTGAACAGGTTGTTGGCGGTGTCTTTGTACATATCCACGGCAGGTAATTCTGCACAATGGACGTGGTTGCGGACTTCCGCGTCGCTGGGCTGCCTTTTGTTTCGCGACGCGAATTGCTGGAGATACTGCTGCTTGCTCTGCTTGTACATACAATAGGCGAGCTGCCCCACGATGTCATCGGGGTTCTCGACCAGCTTTTCGTACATGACATTGTGCTCCACCACCGACTCGTCGTCGTTGGCGGAGGGCTTGGGTAGGAAGGGCTTGGGAGGCGCTTTTTTGGGGCCTTTCTTACGCATCCTATCGAGAAGCCACACGCTTGACCTTCGCGAAGCGAGCGTTGATGGTGGCTGCACTCTCTGTGCTCAGACCGCGCGCAAAGGCACTCACAGCCTTTTTAGAGCTGTGGCGTTTCAAGACTTTGGACACAAGGTCGTTTTTGCCCATAAGGCTTTTGAGGAAAGCAGTCATAAATCCTCCTGATTCATAGGGCATTGTACACCAAACCCCGCAGCCTACCAACGGAGCGGAGGAACGCTGCGCCCTCTGCAGACGACCGTTCAGTGGCTGCCACGCAGGTAGATTAGGTGAAGCGCTATCTCTTATCAACGTCTGCTACCCGGTGCGCTGATGGAAAGCTCCACGAACTGCGTCTGGTAGAGCTGGCCAATAAGAATCAATGCACCGCCCAGAATATACGGCGGGCGGGGCGTATCGCAGCAAAGCCGATTTCTGCGGAGCCACCCCGGAGCGGATTCACGAGATCTTCATGTCCTCAGAGTGGCAAGCGGGTAGGCGGGATGGAGGCTGATGGTTATTTGACCAGATCCTAAATCTCCACAGGACGTAGCCAGAGAATCTCTGGGCGTGTTCGCTCGTCCGTACCTTTGGTGTATGTCGATGACTTGATGGATGATTCTAAAATCATCTACCCACGACGCTGACCCTTCTAGAGCCCATCGCACGTACTGTGCGGAAGCATATCAATCGATCTCTATTTTGCTCCTGAGCAAACAGCCTAGGGCATGTAAACTATCGAAAATTCCCCCTCCTGAATGATAGTGGCACAAATCTTTTTTGGGGGACGCGCTTGTGCCATCATTCCGTTCCGGGCAGCGCTTATCAGAAATTGAAGCGTATTGTCCTAAGCCTGCAGCTTGTCTTCTCCAGATCTATTGGGGCAGGAATTTTGACCGTTGAGCTGAATGATTCGGCTTTGTGTTTTGATGTCTAGGAGCGGAAATGAGTGGGCTCTCATCGTCAGTAGAAAATAGGTTGAGTAAGTTCCAGCCACCAGTAGACCATAAGGAATTTGAAAGGTTATGCGTAGACGTCTTTGAGTTTATCCTCAAGGCGCGAAATATTAAAATATTAAGTAAGTTGCACAATCGCGTGCACGCGTATGGGACTACCGGGGACAAGCAGTATGGTGTTGATGTAAGAGATCCGGCCACTATGGCTGTGGCGCAGTGTAAGAGGCAGGTTGACATAACTACAACCACGCTTCAGCGTGAGCTTAAGCTGCTCATGGAGTACGAAAAGGACGTTTCGCACTATTTTTTCTTGATTAGTCATTCGGATGTCAAAAAGTCATTGTCTGATTGGGTGGAAAAGAAAAATACCAAGGCGAAAGCAGAGCGTGATGACTCCACACCTTTTCCCTGCCTTCCTTCTGTTGCATTGCCAGAGCTGCACATACTAGGTTGGGATGAAATCAGGAGCTACCTTGGTCAAAGCACATTCCTGCTGTGGAAGTGGCAGGTGTCAATACCAGTCGGTCAAAACTTTCATCTGGATGGTTTAGATATTAATGGTCTTGATCGGGAAGTTAGAAGATTCAAGGATGAAATTGATCCCGCTGAAACACCTCTCTCTCAAGAAGCGATTGATGCAATTGAAAGCTTACTCTCAACAATCGACATTGAACGAATTCTTACTATAGGTGCTGGCCCGCTGATTGACGTAAAGGTAGTTAATGGAATCGGTACCTTTATAAATGAACTGGCTGAAACCTATAGAGTCATCCGCACATATCCCGAAGCCATCAGAAAAATCGATAAAAGAGACTTGATAGTAGTAGAGCAGGGGTATTCGTTACTTAATGATTTGGCTAGACAGAAGGCGCGGATTTCTGCGTATCCATACCTGCGAAGGATTCTATTTGCTTGCCAAGCTCTCCGTTGGTGCTTGACTCGACCTGAGTGCTATATGTGGGAGCCTGAAGAAGTCATTGACGAATGTGGAGATCAGCATGTGGTGGACGGCGTAACTCAGTTACGATTCAACTTTACCAAAAAGGAAAGTACATACTATGGAATAGCTTACACTGATCCAAAGGAAGTAATTAAGCTGACTGGGAAAATTGTCAAGGGGATAAGGTATCTCACTTCTTTTAGTTGAGGGCCCACCTAGGTATCTAATGGTGTAGTCGGTGTTAAATTAGCCTTTGGAATGTGTTTTTTGGCAGTGCCCGCCCCCACCGCTCGATTTTGCTTGAGGGCGGGGGGCTGAAGTCGCAATATCATTTAGCTGGCGACAGATTTCGCTTCAAGAATGTGAGTTCTTCTTCCTGCAAGGCGAGCGCGTCCTGCAGCTTACTGATTTCATATGTTTGCTTATTGATATTTTCTAAGTGTTCTCGTGATTGTTTCATGTAGAAATTTCTGCTCGCTTCGGTTTCTTTAAGCTTTTTGATCAGCGAGTTATTGCTATTGCGAGCGTCCTGAAGCTGTGTGAACCAATAAATAACCTCAAGCCGACTTAGCTCCAGAAGCTCCTCTGGTGTTTTTTGGCCAGCCTTGATAATAGCGTCATCTTTCTTTTGCTGAACGCGATTTTCTTTGATTACGTTAAGTTTCTCTAGTGGCCATTTGCGGTTATAAATGGTATTTCGATGCACACCAGATAGCTTGGCCAGCGATGAAACAGACGCAGATAGTGAAGAATCCTTTTCTAATTTACGCAGCGCCTCATTAAGTTGTCGCGTTACTGCCTCAAATAATTCTTCGTTCTTTTCATCGTATGGAGAAGAGCTCATACTACCAACTCCTCGCCCAATCCTTGCAGTACCGCCTCAGCCTCAGCGATTGCCGCCTTCATCTGCGCAATCGATTTCGCAAAGCCACCATAAATAAGCTGATCGGATGACTTGACCTCCGACTCGAGCTTTCTGACTGCAATCGTGTTTTGCACATAAATCTCGCGCCACTTGGGTGCATTGGCCTTGGTGACCACAGCGTTTTTGCAGCGATATGGGTTGCACCGAAGCGAACCGATACAAGGGAGCGATGCGTCGAAGTCCTCTGTAGCGTCGCCATAGCAGTAGCCTTGACCCACGTT
Organism: Pseudomonas sp. G5(2012); assembly: GCF_000408945.1. Classification (NCBI taxonomy): domain Bacteria; kingdom Pseudomonadati; phylum Pseudomonadota; class Gammaproteobacteria; order Pseudomonadales; family Pseudomonadaceae; genus Pseudomonas; species Pseudomonas sp. G5(2012). The sequence continues at coordinate 121,080 of NZ_APIO01000039.1, read as the reverse complement.
GATGATCGCAAAGCCGAGCTCAACCATCCGATCAAAGATTTCGTCTCTGGTGTAGCCTGCCTCAAGATAGCCTTGGAAGTATTTCTTCAATCGCTCCCGATGGGCTCCGGCATTTTCACCCACGTAGCCGCCATCGGGATCGCAGGCATTCATGATGAATTCTTTTTCGGCATCGTGCCGAATGGCATTTGCGGCGTCGCGCCCCGCGTCGGAGGTGAGTGCTGAGCCGATATTGCCATAGTCAATCGTGACGGCGCTTAGGCGGTTTTGCCCAATGCCACTCACAAGATTTCCAAAATGCTTCAGTTGGTAGGAGATGAAAGGAAGTCCTACGGAAGCACGAAACATTTGATGCGCCAGGGAGTGACGCAGGGTATAAGCGGAGACATCAAGAGTTTCTAGTTCTTCGAAATCTAAGACTTCTGATAGGAACGCCCACAAAGTGTGGTCAAAATTTCCGATCGAATTTGCGCTTCCCTGTTGCCCAGGGGCCACGGTATTCATATTGGCTATCAAGTACGGGTTCTGCTTGAACCGGTTTAGTATTTGTAGTGTCCTTACGGCATCCATGACGATAGGAATCGCTGCCCATTTATCGCCAAAAAGTTTTCCAAACGCCTCGCGATTTTTAATGACTGTGCTCAGGATTAAATTGTGACCAAACTCACTTGTCGTTAGGCATCCTTGCGCCATTATGCCTGAGAGCTCGGATGGCCTCATGCCAGTGTATTGAGCGATTATGTAATATGCGCTGTTGCTGATGTGTGTAATGTACTGATAAAAGTCCTCATCCATCTTAGCCTTGGTCAATTTGCAGATGGCTTCCTTATCCTTAAACATTCCTTCACGTTGGAGAGACCAGTATTCTGGGTCGCTGTAGTAAAGGAACGGTTCGATTTCTTTTCCTGTATATCCTCTAGAAGTCAGACGAATGGCTACATAGATGTCAAAATTTTTCTTGGTGAGTTTGGCTATGGCTGCAGCGTCGTAACCACTAACCTTTACTCGTTCAAGGCCATCTTTGTCACAAACAGGTTCCTTCAACGCTTTCAGGAAGTCGACAACCGCGAAAGTGGCTTTGCGTGAGCATTTCTCAAAGATGTGGTTGTCAAAATGTTTTTGTTTTTTACGGATTTTAGGATCAGTAATGCTGTTTTGTGGCCACTCCAGAGTATGCATTTCTACAAAAGGCAGTGGCTTCGCAAACAGATTTTCGAGTAAAAAATGTGAGCGTAGGAGTGTGAATCCTAAATTCGTGACGTTCCGAAAAGCACGATCGTATACTTTGGCTTCTACAGCATAATCATCTTCACCGAAGTCTGCGAGGCTGTAGTAAGAAAGCTCGAAATATTCATCGCCCTGTTCACAACGTTTGCGAGCACACATTTTATCAATGAACGGGATGACTGACTTGAAAATATCGATGATGGTGTGCGGCTTTAAAGTTTTAAGCCTTTCTCCAGTTCGAATGGCCCCTGGCATTTGAAGTGCGCAGACGAATGCAATTTTCAACTCGAAGAGAATCGTTGAGTTAAGGTTTTTGTAGTTCCCAAAGTCAATCCTAGACTTTGAGCCCTGAATATTTCTCGCCAGAAGATGCGGTTCGTCATTGAAGTCCCATACCAAGTCCCTGATGACGCTGAGCTTACTCACGGGAAGATTCATAAGTGCATTGTGGATCGCAACAGGGTCGTAGCCGACGCTGGGCTCACCATGGCTGAGTTGGCCGGAGCTACTAAGTCCTTCGGCAAGAACGTTCTGAGCACTGAGTAGGCACAGGAATTGATCTCTTGCCGGTTTAATCTGGTAGATAAGGGTATCGAGCGAAGTCATCAAAGGGTCATACCTTCTACCAGGGTGCTTGTAATGATGTGTTCAGATAGTCGCTCGGCATACTCCAGTTGCTCGATATCGAAACCCTGCGCCGACGGTGTCAGGATGGAGTTCAGCGTTTCTAGGTTCTCCCGGATGATTCGCCCATAGGGAGTTTGCGCGACGGCGCTGGTCTCCATCATCGCGTTATAGTCCCTTCGCATAGCGAACAGGTCAGGCAGGTTAGAGACCGTAATGATGCTGTTTCGGCAGGAAAGGCATTTGTTCAGAAGCGAGCATGGGTTCCCTTCCTTATAGCTTGGCGATTTCCTGATCTCTGGTGGGGGATCGTAGACATTTCGACACTCGACCAGTCCAGTGCTGATGGTGACTGCTGGGGAGCTGAGGTCGTTTGGGGTATCGATGTTGGTCTTGGGAGCGTTTACGCTGCTCGCTTCATCCAGCACGAATTCCTTGTGTATCTTCAGCAAAGCTTCATCAACCACTTTCTGCGCGGTTTTGCTGAACTCTAACTGGTCGAGGTAGTTGATCGTGGTGGAGATGCTTCGATGGCCGAGAATCATTTGAATCTCACGCAGAGAAACACCCTGATCGACCAGTTCTGCTACAAGGCTAGGCCTTAACCTTGAAGCAGAGATTGCCATGTCGTCACCATTGTCTTTCTTCAAGTTATGATCTTTAGCAAACCGATTCATCACCAGGTTGATGATGTTGGAGTTCTCAATCGATTTGATCTCGCGATACTCGGATCTTTTCAAGGATTCATAAATAAAAAGCTTCTCTCTAACGGGAGGGGCAGCGCGGTCACGGATGTGACGAGTTAAGTAGATCACATCGTTGAAGATCTTCTCGACTTCAACGCTCTGAGCAACACTAAGCCAAGTGACGTCAGCATCCATGAGATCAAGGCCAGCATTCATGAGATCAAGGTGGTAGAGTTTTTCTCCGCCTGATCGCTCCTTCCAGTAGCGCAGGTAGGGCCGCTTGGTGATTTCATGGCATTTGATGAAGTCATCCACATCCAGAGATTTCACAGAGTCGGCATTGAGTCCTGTTACTTGTGCTAAGCGGATTAAATAGGGGGCGAGTAATCTGGATGTATATTCGTAGATGACACCCCAGCTCTTATAGATATCGATGATGCCAAATTCTGAATAATCCAGGATTTTGCAAAAAGCTTTCTCGTAGAAGTTATTTTGGTCAGCAAATGCACGGCTAAGGCGTTGGCAGTTGAGTTTGTTTTCAAAAATCCATCTGGCATTTTCTAGTGTGCCAAGGCCGCTCTGAATATGACCTTTAGCATTGACGGGGTCGCAGCCGCCATTAAACTGCTGGTAATCCGCCGCGAGTCGATTGGTTTCCTGGATTTCTAACTCGCAGGCCTCTTTGATTCTGATTCGCTCTGGAGAAGTATAGGGGCGATACTCATCGGTGCTTCTGCTTGTTTCGAACCCTTGAGTGTCCACAAAACTACTGAAGCCAATTCCTTTGATTTTCAACGAGCGCTTTAACATTTTGCGTGTGCATGAAATGGCATTGTCAGCTATATGCGATGTCGTTGCCCCAATGCTAAGTTGCTCTACCATGTAGTTTCGAAGCCGAGTCAAGTAGTTTGGCGTGATGCATTGCAATGCATGCTCAGTGCCGGTGTAGCCAACTTCTTGCAAGTGTTGACTGACATACCTGAAGCCTTCGACAAAATTGCGCTGCCCAGACTCAGACCTGGTAGCCATCGATGCTGCGGCAAACATGTGGAAGATTTGAATGAATGGGCGTGCGGGGTCAACCGGTACCAGGTCTTCGACATGCGAGAGCGGGATTGATCGCAGCGTATTCAGCTGCTTTTCCCAAGTCTCACCTTTTGGGAATTGCTCTTTCTTTTCGTCGATCTCAAGATTTCGCTCAGCAACTGTTTTGTAATTGGCGTCTACGACACCGCGTTTTTCTAGATCTAACAAGATGTCGCTGAAGGTTTGCTCTACAAGTGGGATATTCAAACGTGCCCACTTGAGATTTCCCATTCCCGGTACATTCTGGAGGCATCTGCGGACTGAAATGGTATTGCTTACAATCGGGATGGCTTGCTTCTCGGCATCCGTCATACCTTCATACCAGCACAGCAGCTTGCGACGCCATTCATTGGCAATCGAATTATGCCCGGGGATAATAATTTCCTCATCAATCATTCTTTGGATGACTGAATTTAGGATTGCGGTTCTCGTTTTGAAGACGCCATAGGATGTGTCCAGCTGGGTCTCTAAATAAGTGGGTGCGATAGCCGGCTCGCCCTTTTGATTAAGCTGCACATTAAGAAGGCTTGACCGGCTGGATTTGATCTTTTCGGCCCACGAGTCGATCTCTTTCGTGATATCGGCCTCCAAGCGCTTCTTGCGCTTTATCGGCTCTTGGGCGGCCTCTGTAAGTTCGCCTTCAGGAGATTCATATTTCATTTTTTGTCTCCTGTACGGATTCGCTTGGTAGTTCTTTCACGGAGTAGTTCCATCTCGCTGGCTTTGGTCTTTTCCACGGAATTAGGGTCGGCGAGCTTTTTATACAAATCATGAGGGATCAGCGTGTAACCCTCAGATGTCGTCTCCCGATTGTGCCCATACGACTTCGTGAGCGTAACGAGACGATCGACGTAATCATTGCCTAGGTCAGGGCTGTTGAGAATCGCGTATGCGCCGCCGTGGCGCAGCTTGTGCGGCGAGATGAGCCGCCTGGTTTTCCTCGCATTCCTGGCCCGCTTGGCGACGCGGTCAAAGAGCTTCTCGATGCTCTTGGTCTTGTAGGGCTCACCATGTGAGTTGAAGAACGCGGGTGTTTCTTCTGGAGTCGGGTATCGATTAGCAGAGCGCCGGTATAGAGGAGTCCTGTGGTAGTTCTCGATGCGTTCCAGCGTCGTCCGGCTGACCAGCGTCACACGCGGCTTGATCTGATTCTTTCTGCCCTTGCTCCCTTGGATATGGAGCGGGCAGTACTCCGCCTTCAACGGTCTTGCGTGAGACAATCCTGCGGTGATGAACTGCAGCTTCTGAAAGTCGAGCGCATCTCGTACCGCCTGCAGCGTAACGCGAGGTACTTCTGACTCCCGCATTCCAGTGTCGTATACGGCCTGGATCAGGCACCGCTCACGCTCCGATTCAGCGTGTAGGATCAACTGCTCCAGCTCATCCATGCTGCAGGGTTGAACGATACCCAGGGTGTTTGCTTTGCCACTCCAAATTAGGCCTGTCTCGTAGGGATTGTCCTCTCGGAGCGCCGGGCTCTCATCAAACTGCTTGCATAGAAACGTTGTGAACAGGTGATGATGGGCTGAGTCCCTTCCTTTAATTGTTTTGGGCGCAAGGCCTGCAGTGTTCAGGCCGGCCAGATAACTCTCAAGCCTACCTATAGTGACGCTCAACAACGCTTCGTCTCGGTCACTGCTCTCAAACTCCACCTGGGTCTTCAGGTCATCCAGAAGGTACCCAATACGGTACGCGTAGGACTTGGTGCTGGCATCAGCCAGTAGGTTATTCCGGTAGTTGCGGCAGAGATATTCCGAGGTCAGGGGTTGGAGTTGCTCGCCACTCCCTATCAACACGCACCCGGTGACCTTCACTTCGAGATGTTGAGCTTCAGGTTGGGACAAGAACTGCTCCCGATACTTGCCTTCAGTCAGGACAGAATTTCTTAGGTCTAGGAGCTTTCCCTTGACTGCAACCATCTTCATCAACGCACCACCTTCGGTTTCCATTTCAATCAGTTGAGGAACCAGCGGTGTGCATTATGAGTGGGGAGATAAGGTAAGGGGAAGTGGGTAGGACGGGGGGTACAGAGGGTGTTGTGCAGTTTAGTGTAGGGGGGTAGAAATCACAGCTTCCGCGGCATGATCGGTGCCAATCACCAGGCCATGGGCCGCGCCGGCGATGGTGTACTGGGCGACCATGCGCATGCGCGCCTTGGTGTTGCCGAGCACGAAGTCCACCGACACCGCGTGTTTGCCTTCGAACGCCGCGACTTCGTTGGCCAGGGATTTGACCGCCGGGCCGATGTTCACCGTGTGGCGCTCATCCGGCTTGATGAAATCCACAGAGGCCTGGGCGTCATGTTCATCGAACTGGGTTTCGTACGGCAGCCGCACGGCGATGAACTTGTAGGCGGCATCACCGCTGCGCTGACGCAGTTCACGGACCGCACGCTGGGCCAGCAGCCCGGCAGTCAGCGAGTCGACGCCGCCACTGATGCCCAGCACCAGGGTCTTGAGCCCGGAATTGACCAGGCAATCCTGGATGAAGGTAATCCGCCGGGCGACTTCCGCTTCGAGGGCGGCTTCGTCGGCGAACGGCGGTTGAACCTTGAGCTGTTCAGCAATCTCACGCTGTACGGCTTGCATGAATTCACTCCTTGCTAGAGGGGGGCAGGAACTTGGAAAACGTGTCGCAGATAAGCGACGAAATTCGGGTCTTTGCAGTGAGTCTTGCCGGGCTCGTCGGAGATCTTCGCCACCGGCGCGCCGTTGCAGGCGGTCATTTTAAGCACGATGCTCATCGGTTCGACACCCGGAATATCACACGTCAGGTTGGTGCCGATACCGAAGCTGACGTTGATTCGACCCCGCAACGCCCGAAAAATCTCCAGGGACTTGGGCAGCGTCAGGCTGTCGGAAAAGGTCAGCGTCTTGCTCATGGGGTCGATGCCGAGCTTGTGGTAGTGCGCGATGGCTTTTTCCGCCCATACCACCGGATCGCCCGAATCGTGGCGCAAACCGTCGAACAGTTTGGCGAAAAACAGGTCGAAATCGCCCAGGAATGCATCGATGGTGATGCAGTCGGTCAGCGCAATCCCTAGCAGGCCACGGTATTCGCGGACCCAGCAATCGAGGGCGGCGATCTGGCTGTCGATCAGCCGCGGGCCGAGTTGCTGGTGGGCCATGATCCATTCGTGGGCCATGGTGCCCAGCGGTTTCATGTCCAGTTCCCGGGACAGGTGCACATTGCTGGTACCAACGAAGCGCCCGGGGAAATCATGCTTGAGCACGTTCACCACTTCTTCCTGCACACGGTAGGAAAAACGACGACGGGTGCCGAAATCGGCTACCTGCAATTCGGACAATTCGTCGCTGCTGGCGTTGGCGGTCAGCCAGTCGAACTTGCGATAGAGCTGCTCGCGCGCCTGTTCCAGGACAATCTCCCGATAGCGGTATCGGTTACGCACCTCACTGACGATTGCCAGAATCGGTACCTCGAACAGGATCACGTGCAACCACGGCCCCCGCAAACGGATGAACAATTCGCCGTTTTCGATGCCGGTGTGGATATAGCGCAGGTTAAAGCGAAACAGCCCGAGAAAGCGCAGAAAATCCGGTTTCAGGAAGCTGATGCGCTCCAGGAAACTCAATTGATCGGCGCTCAGGCTCAATTCGGCCAGCCGTTCGATCTGGAAGCGGATCTCTGCCAGATACGGGCGCAAATCTTCGCTGTTACGGCAACGAAACTCCCATTCGACTTCTACGTTCGGGTAGTTGTGCAGCACCGCCTGCATCATCGTCAGTTTGTAGAAGTCGGTGTCGAGCAGGTTCTGCACGATGCGATCGGCAAACACACTCTCGCTCATAACGGGGGTTCTCCACATGGAATAAGGCTAGTGGCGCATATCGGTGGTGGGTATTGCCAGCGATTTTTGCACCGCCCTACACCTGCTCCAGCATCCACTTGACGAAATCGCGCACCTTGGGCACTTCCGCCGAATGTTCCGGGTATGCCAGGTAATAGGCATCGGTGCTGGGCATTGCATGCTGCCAGGGAATGACCAGTTTGCCGTCAGCCAGTTCCTCTTCCACCAGAAACCGTGGCAGCAATGCCACGCCGCAGCCGACTTGCGCCGCGCGGATGCACATGTAGAAGGTTTCGAAGCGCGGACCGTGGTAGCTGTGTTCGGTGTGGTAGCCCTGGCTGTCGAACCAGTCGTGCCAGGCCTGGGGACGGGAGGCGTTTTGCAGCAGGACCAGGTCGGTGAGTTGCGTCGGGTCGGTGAATGGCGTATCGGGCAGGCTGCCTGGCGCACAGACTGGCACCAGCTCTTCGCTGAACAACTTCAGGCATTCGGTACCAGGGCGAGAACCCTGGCCGAAGTAGAACGCCAGGTCGCTGCGCCCCTGTAGCAGGTCGTCGGCTTCCTGCTCATTGCACAGGTCCAGGTGGATCGACGGATGGCGCAGGCGCCAGCCCTTGAGGCGTGGCACCAGCCAGCGAGCGCCGAAGGTCGAGGGTGTCGAGACGCGCAAGACTTCGGTTTCACCACCGTAGGAACGCAGGTAATGGGTCGACATCTCGACCTGGGTGAGGATTTTTCGTACCTCCACCAGGTACAGATCGCCCGCTGGCGTCATTTGCAGGCGTCGGCGAACCCGGCGAAACAGCAGGTGCTGCAACAGCTCTTCAAGTTGCGCCACCTGTTTACTGACGGCGCTCTGGGTCAGGTTTAGCTCTTCCGCGGCCCGGGTAAAGCTCAGGTGGCGGGTCACGGCTTCGAAACACTGCAGTGCAGCGATCGAGGGCAAATAGCGTTTGTTCAGCATGGGCGGTCCTTTGTACTTGTCTCTTTATTGCCAACAATGCACAGCATGAATAAACGGAATGATATCTCTCTTAATGGTCGTTTGTTGAGTAACCTCGGTAGCGCTAAAACTACAGGTCTGATCAGTCGTGATTCGGCGGCTGCACACGTTCCGTTTTTTGCTTGAGGAGTGACCCATGGTTGCCGCATTGCTTGATCGTCTTGGTGTGAACCCGGCCCTGTACCAGAACGGCAAAGTGCCGGTGCATTCGCCAATCGATGGCAGCACGATTGCCGCCGTCAACTGGGAAGGTGCCGCTGAAGTCGAGCAGCACATCAGTCGTGCAGATCATGCATTCGAATTGTGGCGCAAGGTGCCGGCGCCGCGTCGCGGTGAGCTGGTGCGGCAACTGGGTGACATCCTGCGCGAATACAAGGCCGATCTCGGCGAGTTGGTGTCCTGGGAAGCGGGCAAGATCACCCAGGAAGGCCTGGGTGAAGTTCAGGAAATGATCGACATCTGCGATTTCGCCGTCGGCCTGTCCCGCCAACTGTACGGCTTGACCATCGCCTCCGAGCGTCCTGGCCACCACATGCGCGAAACCTGGCACCCGCTGGGCATCGTCGGCGTGATCAGCGCCTTTAACTTCCCGGTGGCGGTCTGGGCCTGGAACGCCACGTTGGCGCTGGTTTGCGGCAACCCGGTGATCTGGAAGCCGTCGGAAAAAACCCCACTGACCGCATTGGCCTGCCAGGCACTGTTCGACCGCGTGCTGAAGAATTTCAGCGATGCGCCACCGCACTTGAGCCAGGTGGTCATTGGCGGTCGCGATGCCGGTGAAGCCTTGGTCGATGACCCGCGTGTCGCGCTGGTCAGCGCTACCGGCAGCACCCGCATGGGCCGTGAAGTGGCGCCAAAAATCGCTGCGCGTTTTGCCCGCAGCATTCTCGAACTGGGCGGCAACAACGCGATGATCCTTGGCCCAAGCGCCGATCTGGACATGGCCGTTCGCGCGATCCTGTTCAGCGCCGTCGGCACCGCCGGTCAGCGCTGCACCACGCTGCGCCGCCTGATCGCCCATGAGTCGGTGAAGGAAGAAATTGTCACCCGCCTCAAGGCCGCCTACTCCAAAGTGCGTATCGGCCACCCGCTGGAAGGTAACCTGATCGGTCCGCTGATCGACAAGCAAAGCTTCGACAACATGCAGGACGCACTGGAGCAGGCGCTGAGCGAAGGCGGTCGGGTGTTCGGCGGCAAGCGTCAGCTTGAAGACAAATTCCCGAATGCCTACTACGTTTCGCCGGCCATCGTCGAAATGCCGGAGCAGAGCGATGTGGTCTGCCATGAAACGTTCGCACCGATCCTCTACGTGGTCGGCTACAACGATTTCAACGAAGCCCTGCGTTTGAACAACGCTGTACCGCAAGGCCTGTCCTCGTGCATCTTCACCACCGACGTGCGTGAAGCCGAGCAGTTCATGTCGGCGGTGGGCAGTGACTGTGGCATCGCCAACGTCAACATCGGCCCGAGCGGCGCGGAAATCGGCGGTGCGTTTGGTGGTGAGAAAGAAACGGGCGGTGGTCGTGAGTCCGGTTCTGATGCATGGCGCGGGTACATGCGTCGTCAGACCAACACCGTGAACTATTCGCTGGAGTTGCCGTTGGCGCAGGGCATTACCTTTGACTGATATTTCAGTGAGGCAGTGATCCCTGTGGGAGCGAGCCTGCTCGCGAATGCAATCTGTCAGTCGACATCAACGGTGACTGATAAACCGCTTTCGCGAGCAGGCTCGCTCCCACACTGATTTGTGTGTGTTGGTTAGGTTTCCGTTGGAGTCTGGCAATGCCGTTACGCGAAGAGTGTCTGTGGGAAAAACTGACGCCGCAAAGGCCCGACAACTCGGCGCTCAAGGGTGAGGTGAAAGTCGATGTCTGCGTCATTGGCGCAGGTTTTACCGGGCTGTCGGCGGCGGTGCATTTGTTGGAGCAGGGCAAAACGGTGTGCGTGCTCGAAGCACACCGCGCAGGCCACGGCGGTTCGGGGCGCAACGTCGGGCTGGTCAATGCCGGCATGTGGATTCCCCCGGACGAGATCGAAGCCGGGTTTGGCGAGGCGGTCGGCAGTCAGCTCAACCGAATGCTCGGCGCAGCACCTTCATTGGTGTTCAGCCTTGTGGACAAGTACAACATCGATTGCCAGTTGCGCCGCGAAGGCACATTGCACATGGGTCACAACGCCCGTGGCGAAGCTGACTTGCGCAGTCGTGAAGAACAATGGAAGCGCCGTGGCGCCCCCGTCGAATTGCTCACCGGTAAAGCGTGTGAGCAAGCGACAGGCACCAAGAAAATCGCCGCGGCATTGCTCGATCGTCGTGCTGGCACGCTCAACCCGATGGCTTACACCACCGGCTTGGCCAAGGCGGCAATGGGCCTGGGCGGTCAGTTGTTCGATCATTCCCCGGTGACCCGCCTCGAACGGCAGGGGCAACGCTGGTCGGTGCAAACTGCGCAGGGGTCGGTCCTTGCCGAGCAAGTGGTGATCGCTTCCAACGCCTACACCGAGGGTGACTGGACCGAGTTGCGACGCAATTTCTTCCCCGGTTATTACTATCAGGTGGCCTCGGTCCCGCTGACCGAAGACGCGGCCCGGCAAATCTTGCCCGGTGGCCAGGGTTCCTGGGACACCCGCCAGGTGCTCAGCAGTATTCGCCGGGACAAGGACGGGCGCCTGCTGCTTGGCAGTCTCGGCAATGGCAATCAGAAACCGGCCTGGTTTCTCAAGGCCTGGGCCGATCGCGTGCAGCAACATTACTTTCCTTACCTCAAGCCGGTGGAGTGGGAGTGCACCTGGACGGGGCGCATCGCCTTCACCCCGGATCACTTGATGCGCCTGTTCGAACCGGCACCCGGAATAGTGGCAGTGACCGGCTACAACGGTCGGGGCGTGACCACCGGGACGGTGGTTGGCAAGGCATTCGCCGATTATTTGTGTAACGGAAATCCTCAAGCGCTACCCATTCCCTTCGCTCCAATGCAGCCACTGGCAGGGGTGGGATTGCGTAGTTGTTTATACGAGGCCGGTTTTTCGCTGTATCACGCAGGCCAGTGCCTGCGGATCGTGATCTGAATGTTGATTTTTGCTGTTGAAAGCGGCGCTTTTTTGATCAGCAGCTAGCCTGTAGTGGTGCGGGTTGTAGCAGTCCCGCACCAGCAGTGTGCACTTCGGTGACGCACGTTGTTACAGGCTGGTTGCACGTCGTTTAGTGCCGCGGTTGCAATGATGGCGCGGGCGGGTTGCGCCTCAAAAAAATAATGGTTTTACCTTCCGCGGTTTAGACGGTTGCACGCCCAATGAAAATGGGCCCGAGATAGTCGAAATAAGAATAAAGCAGCGACTTTTTTAAGAATAAAAAACCGATGGCACGGCCCTTGCTCTGAGCAATCAGTGAAGTCGCAGTGCCAATTAAAAAAACCATGGAGCACCACCTCATGTCCCAGACGTTTTACAAGAAAGGCTTTCTGGCCCTCGCAGTGGCAGCTGCTTTGGGTGTTTCTGCGTTTGCTCAGGCTGACATCAAGATCGGCGTAGCGGGTCCAATGACGGGCGCCAATGCGGCATTTGGCGAGCAGTACATGAAGGGTGCACAGGCAGCAGCCGATGCGGTCAACGCAGCGGGCGGCGTGAACGGGGAAAAAATCGTACTGGTCAAGGGCGATGACGCCTGCGAACCGAAACAGGCTGTGACGGTCGCCAAGGACCTGACCAACCAGAAAGTCGCCGGCGTGGTTGGCCACTTCTGCTCCTCCTCGACCATCCCGGCTTCCGAGATCTACGACGAAGCGGGCATCATCGCCATCACTCCAGGCTCCACCAACCCACAGGTGACCGAACGCGGCCTGAGCGCCATGTTCCGCATGTGCGGTCGTGACGACCAGCAAGGCATCGTGGCCGGCGACTACATCGTCGACGTGCTCAAGGGCAAGAAGGTCGTGGTTCTGCACGACAAGGACACCTACGGCCAAGGCCTGGCTGACGCCACCAAGGCCCAGCTGGTCAAGCGCGGCGTAACGCCAGTGCTGTATGAAGGCCTGACCCGTGGCGAGAAAGACTTCAGCACCATCGTGACCAAGATCCGTGGTGCCGGCGCTGACGTCGTCTACTTCGGTGGCCTGCACCCGGAAGCCGGTCCTCTGGTTCGCCAGCTGCGTGAACAAGGCCTGAAAGACGTCAAGTTCATGTCCGACGACGGCATCGTGACCGACGAACTGGTGACCACCGCAGGCGGTCCGCAATTCGTGGATGGCGTGCTGATGACCTTCGGTGCCGACCCACGCCTGCTCCCAGACAGCAAGACCGTGGTAGACGCCTTCCGCAAGGCCGGTACCGAGCCTGAAGGCTACACCCTGTACGCCTACGCTTCGGTGCAGACCCTGGCGGCTGCCTTCAACGGCGCCAAATCCAACAAGGGCGAAGAAGCGGCTGCGTGGCTGAAGAAAAATCCGGTCAAGACCGTCATGGGCGAGAAGACCTGGGACAGCAAGGGCGACCTGAAAGTCTCCGACTACGTGGTTTACCAGTGGGACAAGGATGGCAAATACCACCAGCTGGAAAAACAGAAGTAAGGGCTGACTCAATCACCTGAACCCACAGATCCTCGTGGGAGCGGGCTTGCCCGCGATGGCGGACTTGCAGGAGACAATTTTGTCGAATGTTCTACCGCTATCGCTGGCAAGCCAGCTCCCACAGGGGACGGTGTGGGCCGGGCTGATCGTGGCTGACATTGCTCCGACGTATATCTGTATTTTCCTTAGAAGAACCGCACCGGCAGGTGGACAGGTTCTCATTGCGTGAGATTGCGTTATGGATGGTATTTTCCTGCAGCAACTGGTCAACGGCCTGACCCTCGGGTCGGTCTATGGCCTGATCGCCATCGGCTACACAATGGTCTATGGCATCATCGGCATGATCAACTTCGCCCACGGCGAGGTTTACATGATTTCCGCTTACCTCGCGGCAATCAGTCTGGCTCTGCTGGCATACTTCGGTATTGAATCCTTCCCTCTGCTGATGCTCGGCACCCTGATCTTCACCATCGTCGTCACGGCGGTGTATGGCTGGGTCATCGAGCGCGTCGCCTACAAACCCCTGCGTAACTCCACCCGACTGGCACCGCTGATCAGCGCCATTGGTATCTCGCTGATTCTGCAAAACTATGCGCAGATCGCCCAGGGCGCCAAGCAACAAGGTGTTCCAACCTTGCTCAGCGGAGCGTGGCGCGTGGAAGTCGGCACAGGTTTCGTGCAGTTGACCTACACCAAGGTGTTCATCCTGGTCGCAGCGTTTGTCGGGATGGCCCTGCTGACCTACGTCATCAAGTACACCAAGCTCGGCCGCATGTGCCGTGCAACCCAGCAAGACCGCAAGATGGCTTCGATCCTGGGGATCAACACCGACCGGGTGATTTCCTATGTGTTCATCATCGGTGCAGCGATGGCGGCCCTGGCCGGCGTGCTGATCACCATGAACTACGGCACGTTCGACTTCTATGCCGGCTTCATCATCGGCATCAAGGCGTTCACCGCCGCGGTGCTCGGCGGGATCGGCTCACTGCCAGGCGCCATGCTGGGCGGGATCATCCTCGGGATTTCCGAGTCGCTGTTCTCTGGCCTGGTGAACTCGGACTACAAAGACGTTTTCAGCTTCTCGCTGCTGGTTCTCGTTCTGGTCTTTCGGCCCCAAGGCCTGCTCGGCCGTCCTCTTGTGTCGAAGGTGTAAGCGATGTCCTCAACCACTAAAAAAACCATTGATATCAAAAAAAGTCTGGTTGACGCGATTCTTGCCGGCCTCATTGCCCTGATCGTGTTCGGGCCGATTGTCGGTGTCGTTCTCGATGGCTACGGCTTCAACCTGGAAACCACCCGCGTGGCGTGGATTGTCGCCATTGTCATGGCCGGTCGCTTTGCCTTGAGCATGTTCCTGCAAACCCCCAGGGGCTTGAGCATCCTCGAAGGTTTTGAAAGCACGGGTTCCGGGGTGCATGTGCTGGCGCCGGATTACAAATCGCGGTTGCGCTGGATCATCCCGTTGGTGATCGTCATCGCCGTGGTGTTCCCGTTTTTCTCCAACTCCTACCTGCTGGGCGTGGTCATTCTCGGGCTGATCTATGTGCTGTTGGGGCTTGGGCTGAACATCGTAGTGGGCCTGGCCGGCTTGCTCGACCTGGGTTACGTGGCGTTCTACGCCATCGGCGCCTATGGCCTTGCGCTCGGTTATCAGTACCTGGGGCTGGGCTTCTGGACGGTGCTGCCGCTGGCGGCGATCACCGCTGGGCTGGCCGGTTGCATCCTCGGTTTCCCGGTGCTGCGCCTGCACGGCGACTATCTGGCGATCGTGACCCTGGGCTTCGGTGAAATCATTCGCCTGATCCTCAACAACTGGCTGTCCCTGACCGGTGGTCCGAACGGTATGCCGGCACCACTGCCGACCTTCTTCGGCCTGGAATTCGGCAAGCGTGCGAAGGACGGGGGCGTGCCGTTCCATGAGTTCTTCGGCATCGCCTACAACCCGGACGTGAAGTACTACTTCATCTACGCGGTACTGTTCCTGGTGGTACTGGCTGTGTTGTACATCAAGCATCGCCTGACCCGCATGCCCGTTGGCCGTGCCTGGGAAGCGCTGCGCGAGGATGAAATCGCCTGCCGTTCCATGGGCCTGAACCACGTGCTGGTCAAGCTCTCGGCATTCACCATCGGCGCATCGACGGCCGGCCTGGCTGGCGTGTTCTTCGCCACCTACCAGGGCTTCGTCAACCCGACCTCGTTCACCTTCTTCGAATCGGCCCTGATCCTCGCCATCGTGGTGCTCGGCGGCATGGGCTCGACCATCGGCGTGGTGATTGCGGCCTTCGTATTGACCGTTGCTCCGGAACTGCTGCGTGGCTTCGCCGAATACCGCGTTTTGCTGTTCGGCATCCTGATGGTGTTGATGATGATATGGCGACCGCGCGGCCTGATTCGAATCAGCCGTACCGGTGTGACCCCGCGTAAAGGAGTAGCGCCATGAGCGAAGTCGTACTCTCCGTAGAGAAGCTGATGATGCACTTCGGCGGCATCAAGGCGTTGAATGATGTCAGCCTGAAGGTCAAGCGCAACTCGATCTTCGCCCTGATCGGCCCGAACGGCGCCGGCAAGACCACAGTGTTCAACTGCCTGACCGGGTTCTACAAGGCCTCCGGTGGCAAGATCGAACTGAACGTGCGGGGGCAGCGAACCAACGTCATCAAAATGCTCGGCGAACCGTTCAAGCCTACCGATTTCGTCTCGCCAAAAAGCTTTATCAGTCGCCTGCGCTACAAGATGTTCGGCGGCACCCACCTGGTGAACCGCGCCGGGCTGGCGCGGACGTTCCAGAACATTCGCCTGTTCAAGGAAATGTCGGTGCTGGAAAACCTGCTGGTGGCCCAGCACATGTGGGTCAACCGCAATCTGCTGGCGGGCATCCTCAACACCAAGGGCTACCGCAAGGCCGAAAGCGATGCGCTGGACCACGCCTTCTATTGGCTGGAAGTGGTGGACCTGGTGGACTGCGCCAACCGCCTGGCCGGTGAGCTGTCCTACGGCCAGCAACGTCGTCTGGAAATCGCCCGGGCCATGTGCACCCGTCCGCAGATCATCTGCCTCGACGAACCGGCCGCCGGCCTCAACCCTCAGGAAACCGAAGCGCTGAGCGCGATGATCCGGCTGCTGCGCGACGAGCATGATCTGACCGTAGTGCTGATCGAACACGACATGGGCATGGTAATGAGTATTTCCGACCACATTGTGGTGCTGGACCACGGCGTCGTGATCGCCGAGGGCGGTCCCGATGCGATTCGCAACGACCCGAAAGTGATTGCCGCCTACCTGGGTGCCGATGAAGAGGAGGTGGTATGAGCAAACCCATCCTCGAACTCAAGGACCTGGACGTGTTCTACGGGCCCATCCAGGCCCTGAAGAATGTCTCGCTGCACATCAACGAAGGGGAGACCGTCAGCCTGATTGGCTCCAACGGCGCCGGCAAGTCGACCCTGCTGATGTCGATCTTCGGTCAGCCACGCGCGGCGGACGGACAGATCCTTTACCAGGGCGTGGACATCACCCACAAGTCGTCGCACTACATCGCCTCCAACGGCATTGCCCAGTCGCCGGAAGGACGGCGGGTGTTCCCCGACATGACCGTCGAGGAAAACCTGCTGATGGGCACCATCCCCATCGGCGACAAGTACGCCAAGGAAGACATGCAACGCATGTTCAAGCTGTTCCCGCGCCTTGAGGAGCGACGCACCCAGCGGGCGATGACCATGTCGGGTGGCGAGCAGCAGATGCTGGCCATCGCACGAGCCCTGATGAGCCGGCCGAAATTGCTGTTGCTCGATGAGCCGAGCCTTGGGTTGGCGCCCATTGTGGTCAAGCAGATCTTCGCGACGCTGCGGGAGCTGGCCAAGACCGGCATGACCATTTTCCTGGTCGAGCAGAACGCCAACCACGCGCTGCGCCTGTCGGACCGAGCCTATGTGATGGTCAACGGCGAGATTCGCATGAGCGGTACAGGGAAGGAGTTGTTGGTCAACGAAGATGTGCGCAACGCTTATCTTGGCGGGCACTAAACCTTAGCGTCCAATGAAAACGCCCTGACGAAATCAGGGCGTTTTTTTTCGCCCCTGTAAAAGCTGGTAGGAGCTGTCGAGTGAAACGAGGCTGCGATCTTTTGATCTTGTTTTTAAGAATCAAGATCAAAAGATCGCAGCCTGCGGCAGCTCCTACAAGAGCGGTGGTGTGAGGTAAAGTGAAATTGTGGAAAACAAAATTGTCGACCTCTGAAAGCGCGACATAAAGCCGCTGCAAATTGTTGTTTTATCATGGTTTTGACTTGTCCCCGTTTGCTGTGGAACTGGCTGTGAATAACGTGGGAGTAGCTGGCTGAGCGCCTTTGAATCCGTGGCTTGCAGCGCGATGGTTGTTTTTTGATCAGGCGCTTTTTCTTGTCTTCAAGGCAGCGTTGTCAACCTTTTTCTTAGCGTACAAAGAGCGCCTGAATGCAGTGAACAAGCCTGTGGATAAGTCTGTGGTTAAACTCTGGAAAGACTTGGCTGAGGGCCGTAGTTACTGGCTTGGCGCCATCGCTGGATTGACCGCGCGGTCGGGAAAATGACCCTGGGCTACACAGCAGGCCGATTGGGGTCAAGCAAAAAAGTTTCAAATCGGCCCGCAAAGCCTTGTGGATAGCGGCTTTCAGCTTTTCCACTTGCCCCCGGAATGTGTGGATGGGGCTGTGGATAAGGTGCGTGCATATGGCTGCAAGCCACGGCCGGCAAGGCGTTGCAAGTTTTGTTCGTTTTTTGTACAGATAGCGCGCCGGTTGCCGCTGTGCGCAAGGCCGGGCATGCTGCCTGCTGATTTTCTATTCCAATGGCTGCCGATCAGCCGTAGCAAGGAGAACACCATGTCCAACACCCTGTTTATTACCGGCGCGACTTCCGGTTTCGGTGAAGCCTGTGCCCGTCGTTTTGCCGAGGCTGGCTGGAAACTGGTGCTGACAGGGCGTCGTGAAGAGCGCCTTAACGGCCTGTGCGCCGAACTGTCGAAGCAGACCGAGGTGCACGGGCTGGTGCTTGATGTGCGTGACCGCCAGGCCATGGAAGAAGCCATTGCGAACCTGCCGCCATCCTTCGCCAAGCTGCGTGGACTTATCAACAATGCTGGCCTGGCCTTGGGGGTCGATCCGGCGCCCAAATGCGACCTGGACGATTGGGACACCATGGTCGATACCAACGTCAAAGGCCTGATGTACAGCACCCGCCTGCTGCTGCCACGCCTGATCGCTCATGGTCGCGGCGCCGGTATCGTCAACCTCGGCTCCATTGCCGGCAACTACCCCTACCCGGGCAGCCATGTGTATGGCGCGAGCAAGGCGTTCGTCAAACAGTTCTCCCTGAACCTGCGCTGTGACCTCCAGGGCACCGGCGTGCGGGTCAGCAACATCGAACCGGGCCTGTGCGAAAGCGAGTTCTCGCTGGTGCGCTTTGCCGGTGACCAGGAGCGTTACAACGCCACCTATGCGGGTGCCGACCCGATCCAGCCGCAGGACATTGCCGAGACCATTTTCTGGGTCCTCAATGCCCCGGCGCACATCAACATCAACAGCGTCGAGCTGATGCCGGTGAGCCAGACCTGGGCCGGGTTTGCGATTGATCGCAGTGGTGGCAAGGCGTAAGACCGCGTTACGGCCCTTCGCGAGCAGGCTCGCTCCCACAGGGACTTTGGTGAACCTGTGGGAGCGAGCCTGCTCGCGAAGGGGCCGGAACTGACAACGCCGGACATCAGCTAGACTCCTCATCCAACAACCTCGCCGCGCCCTGCGGTTCAAGGTTTTCGAGGAGACCATGTGAGCAATCGAGGCGAGCAGGCGCTGCTCAAGCAATCGACCTTCCTGATGCTGGTGGTGACATTCGCCGGGATCATCACCGGGTTTGCCTCGGGTGCCCAATCCATCCTGTTCGATGGATTCTTTTCGCTGGTTGCAACCTTCATCAAGGTCCTGATGCTGATCACCGCCAGGCTGATCGCCAAGGAAAGCAATCAACGCTTCCAGTTCGGCTCCTGGCACCTGGAACCCATGGTGCTGGTGATCGAAGGCAGTTTCCTGTTGCTGGTGGCCATTTATGCCTTTCTCAACGGAGTGTTCGGCATCATCAGTGGTGGACGCGATGTCGAGCTTGGCTTGGTGATCTTCTACGCGGCGGTATTCACCGTCGTCGAGCTCATTTACTTTTTCTACGTTCGCCATCGAAATCGCACGCTCAAGTCATCGCTGATCCAGTTCGACAACATCAGTTGGCTGGTGGACGCGATGCTCTCGGCCGGCCTGTTGGTGAGCTTTCTTATTGCGCTGTTGCTAAAGACCCAGGGCTACGAAAAATGGGCGTTGTATGTCGACCCGATGATTCTGATTCTGCTGGCCCTGGGCATGCTCCCTCCGGCGTTCAAGATCATCGGCCCGGCGTTACGCGATGTGCTGGGAATCGCCCCGGATCAACTGGACGACAAGGTGCGCCAGGTGATGGAAGAGGCGAAGATCGAGCATGGTTTCGACGACTATATTTCCTACGTGCAGAAGCACGGTCGGGCGTGTTTTATCGAGATTCACATCGTGTTGCCGACAAATTATCCGCTGCGCAGCGTGGTGCAACTGGATGCGCTACGAGAGGAGATCTCCGCGAAGCTCGGCAAACCTGATGCGGCGAGGTGGCTGACCATCAGTTTTACCGGGGATCGCAAGTGGATTGCGTGAAATCCGGTGGATTCCTCGCAATGTAGGCGCGAGCGATGCGTCGATCCGACTTGCCGGCGAAAGCGACCGTTCAGTCAACCAAGATACTCAGCCAACCCGCGATAACAGGTCGCCAAGTGATAAGGCGTAGTTGACGGCATGTCCCGCCGGCTCACTTCACCCTGTTCGTCGCGGCATTCATACCAGCCGCCCGCGTGCAGCGAGCGCTGGTGCAACGCCTGCAATTGACGCAGCACCGAAGCCTCACTGCCTGGTCGCAGGGTCAAGGCGCGCAGGTATTCGGCCTGGGCCCAGATCCGTTGAGTCGCGTCCCGTGAGCCGCCATCCGGACCCAGGTCCAGCATGGCCCGCACGGCACCGGTGTGTGGGTCGACGCCCAGTTGTTCGGTGAAGGCAAAAGCGCGCTCCAGCGAAGCATGTAGTGGAGAACCACGCAGCAGGTCGGACGACTCGAGCAGGAAATACCACTCGAACTGATGCCCGGGTTCGAACCAGTTATCCACAGCACCCAGCGGTTTTTCCATCAACACGCCGTGTTGCGGATCGATAAACCGCCGCTGCATCCCTGTGCATAAGTCCACGAGCGCCTGTTGCACAGCGAGGTCTTCACGCACCGACAGCGTGGCAAGGAAGGCTTCAGCCAGGTGCATCAACGGATTTTGCAGCGGTCCGCTGTTCAACGATGACCAGTCACGATCGAGGCTCGCTTCGTAGAGGCCGTCGCCGCTGGAGAAACGTTGCGCGATCACTTCCAGGGCTGCGTTGAGCACCGATTCCACCAGCGGCTCGCGGACTTTGTCCCAGTAGTGGGCGCAGGCGAACAGAATGAATGCGTGGGTGTAGAGATCTTTACGCTGATCCAGTGGCGCGCCCTGCGGGTCGATGCTGTAGAACCAGCCGCCATGCTCGGCATCGTGGAAGTGCCGCTGCAAGGAACGGAACAGCGCTGCCGCGCGCTCTTGAGCGCCTGGCACCTGGCCGATCAGGCTGGCAAATAGATACAGCTGCCGCGCGCAGGCCATGGCCCGGTAGCGTTGGGGAGGCAACGGGTGGTGTTCGGCGTCCAGCGCCTCATAGGGCAGCGCCAACTCGGCATTCCAGCCGGGACCTTGCCAAAGCGGCACGATCACGTCCTGGAAGTGCTGTTGCACCGAGGCAAACAGGGCGGTCAGTTCAGGCTGGGAGGCGGAGCGGGAAACAGGCGGCATTGGCTGGCGTCGTCACGGCAGGGTTGATTGCGCGACATGTTAGCAGGCCTTAGAGCTGTGTTGTCTCTCAGGCCGCTTTCGCGAGCAGGCTCGCTCCCACAATGAAACTGTGTACGCAGGGCAAATGAGGGAGCGAGCCTGCTCGCGAAGACGCCATCACGGGCAATAGAGATTTAGCTTGCCAACAACCACACGCCAGTCGCCGCCGAAGCCGCCCCCGCCAGTCTCACTAAAGGCGCAGCAGCTTGCGGCAACACCCGTACCAACGCATAACCTGCCGCATGCAACACCGCGGTCGCCGCGACAAATCCCGTGGCATAT
This sequence comes from Pseudomonas sp. G5(2012), assembly GCF_000408945.1. NCBI lineage: Bacteria > Pseudomonadati > Pseudomonadota > Gammaproteobacteria > Pseudomonadales > Pseudomonadaceae > Pseudomonas > Pseudomonas sp. G5(2012). The sequence continues at coordinate 99,849 of NZ_APIO01000039.1, read as the reverse complement.
CCCCAAGGGCTCGTCATGTCCGGCAACTCCAGGCCATGCGCCACGCCATGGAACAGCGCAAACAACGCCGTTGCGGCCATTGCCAGGCTCAACGGTGGACGCACCGCCAAGGCCACCGCCAGGCCCAGCGCCAACACAGACGCGGCAATGCCACCTTCCAGCGCCGGCAGTTCCAGCCCTGCAAAACCCAGCAGCCCGCCGATCAGCAGGGTGACAATGAAGGTGCACGGCAGCGCCCAACGCGCCGCACCTTTGTGCTGAGCCGCCCACAGGCCGACCGCGAGCATTGCCAGCAGATGATCGAGTCCACCGAGCGGGTGGCTGATGCCCGCGACCAAGCCATTGTCCCCGTGCCCTGGGTGGGCCAACGCAATGGTCGGTGTCAACAGCAGGGTCATTGCGCCCAGAATGCGTTTGAGTGTCATCGAGAAGCTTCCTTGTTGATAAGTCTTGATCAGGCTGCCGTCAGCAGGCCTTGGCGTTCAATGAAGGCGATGATCGCGTCCAGTCCCTGGCCGGTTTTCTGGTTGCTGAACACGAACGGCTTGCCGTTGCGCATACGCGTGGTATCGCTGTCCATCAGCGTCAGCGACGCTCCCACCAGGGGCGCCAGGTCAATTTTGTTGATCACCAGCAGATCGGATTTGCAGATCCCCGGCCCGCCTTTGCGCGGCAACTTGTCGCCAGCGGACACGTCAATCACGTAGATGGTCAGGTCGGACAGCTCCGGGCTGAAGGTGGCCGAGAGATTGTCGCCACCAGACTCCACCAGGATCAGGTCCAGGCCCGGAAAACGGCGGTTCAATTGATCCACGGCTTCAAGATTGATCGAGGCGTCCTCGCGGATCGCCGTGTGCGGGCAGCCGCCGGTCTCCACGCCGATGATGCGTTCCGGCGCCAGCGCTTCGTTGCGCACCAGGAAATCAGCGTCTTCGCGGGTATAGATGTCGTTGGTCACCACTGCCAGGTTGTAGCGTTCGCGCAGGGCCAGGCACAGGGCCAGGGTCAGGGCGGTTTTACCGGAACCGACGGGGCCGCCGATGCCGACGCGCAAGGGTTGTGTGTTCATGTGATTCTCCAGAATAAGGGGTCCTTAGGAACGGAACAGACGGCTGTACTGGCGCTCGTGGGCCATGCACGCCAGGGACAGGCCAAACGCGGCACTGCCAAAGTGTTCGGGGTTGATTCGGGTAGCATCCTGCTGGGCCTGTTGCAGCAGCGGCAGCAGTTCACTGGTCAAGCGCTGCGCAGCCTGTTGGCCCAGTGGCAAGGTTTTCATCAATACCGCCAGTTGGTTTTCCAGCCAGCTCCAGAGCCACGCGGCCAGTGCATCCTGCGGGCTGATCCGCCAGGCGCGGGCGGCCAGCGCCCAGCCCAGGGCCAGGTGCGGTTCGGGTCGTTGTTCAAGGAAGGCGCGGGCCGGTGCATCGAGTTCAGGCAGGCCGTTGAGTAACTGCTGCAAGGAATAGCCCATTTGCCGGCTCTCCTGATGCAGTTCGCGGGTTTCCCGGCTGGCACGGTGTTCTTCGTAGCGCTGCAGCAGTTCGCTCCAGTTCTCCTCGACCGCGGCCACGCAATGGGCGAGCAGTAGCGGCGCCTCGAAGCGGGCGAGATTGAGCAGCAACTGATCGCTGATCCAGCGCCGCGCGCTGTCGGGATTGTGCACTTGGCCGTTGTCCACCGCCATTTCCAGGCCTTGGGAATAGCTGTAGCCGCCAATCGGCAATTGCGGACTGGCCAGGCGCAGCAGGGCCCATGCAGGGTTCATGGGCGCACGCCGAACTGATGCAGTTTTGGCGGATAGTTGAAGTCTTCGTCGCCGTGGCGGGAATGGTGATGGCCGCCGCCGTAGGCGCCGTGTTCAGGTTGAAAGGCCGCTTCGATGGGTTCGGCTTGCGCGCCAAGTTGTTCGAGCATGGCCTTGAGCACGTAGTCGTCGAGCAAGCGCAACCAGCCGTCGCCCACTTGCAGGGCGACATGGCGATTACCCAGGTGATAGGCGGCACGCGTCAATTCGTAGGCATTGGTGCAGGTGACGTGCAGCAATTGTTCGGGACGGGCACAGACGCGTACCACGCGGCCGTCTTCGGCTTGCAGACATTCGCCGTCATACAAGGGTGGTTGACCGCGCTCCAAAAACAAACCGACGTCCTCACCTTCGGCACTGAAACAGCGCAAGCGGCTTTTGCTCCTGGCCTCGAAGGTCAGGTGCAATTCGGCGGCCCAGTCGGGTTGAGGGTCGATTCTGCGATGAATCACCAGCATCGGAAAGCTTCCAGCAATGGACAATGCTCAGGCTAGAGCAAGGGGCTTGCCAATCTGGGGGCGTGTAGGAAATACCTGTAGGCAGCGTAGGAAAAGTTTCGAGGTGCTCAGGATTTTGACTTAAATTGGTGCGCAGATTTTTCAGGCTGCACCAATTTGCGGCGAGCAGAGATGGCACAGTGGCGCGGCGCCGTGTAGGCGCTGCCCAAGCCTGCGATCTTCTTAAGCGTTACTCGGTACTTCCAAGCCCCTGCCAATGCTTGAGGCCGATAAAGATGAACCGCAGCTGCTGGGTGATCTTTGCTTGCGGCGTCAAGTGTTCAGGCAGCGCGTCGGCTGGCGGGTCGATGATGTCCGGCAAAGTGGCGAACACGCTCTTGACGATCAGATCGGCCATGACGCTCAAGCCGGCCATGTCCAGGTGTTGCAGTTTCGGCATCAAGGACAGGTCGGCAGCCAGGTCCGAACTGATGTTCTCGCGCAAGCGACCAATGGCCAGGCGTACCGGCAACGAACCGCCGTACTGTTCTCTGGCGAGAAACAGGAATTGCGAACGGTTGGCCGACACCACATCGAGAAATATCCGCACGGACGCGTCGATAATGCCGCCCATGACAAACTCGTTGTGCCGCACCAGGCGAATGGTTTCACGGAAGGTCTGGCCGACCTCGCTCACCAACACCAGGCCGAGTTCATCCATGTCGGCGAAATGCCGATAAAAGCCGGTGGGGACGATTCCGGCGGTTTTCGCGACTTCCCGCAGGCTCAGGCTGCCAAATCCTCGGCCGCCCTCCATCAAATGACGGGCCGCGTCCATCAAGGCGTTGCGGGTTTGTTGTTTCTGTTCGGCGCGGGGCAGCATCGCAATGACGTTTTCTGAATAGGACTGCGGCGCACTCTAGCAAATCGGCTTTGCCGGCGTCGAACGACATAGGCGGGATCAGGCGGGGCGGTGCGAATTCTACAAAAGGCAATGACCAGAAAATCAAAAGCCCAATCTGTTGATTGGGCTTTTTTTCAAGGCCGCCATGGGCTTAGCTCATAGCGCTGTTGCGTTCGATAACACGGTCACCACCGCCTTCAGCAATGGTTTGACCTGGAGTGCGGTCGGAACCGTCAGCGGCAACCGTTTGACCTTGTGGAGTCTGGTCGTAGCCGTCTTCAGCGATCAGGCCTTTTTCTCTCAGGCGATCGTTACCACCTTCGGCGACGGTTTGCCCTGGGGTGCGGTCGGAGCCATCAGCGGCGATGGTTTGACCCGGAGTGCGGTCGGAGCCATCAGCAGCGACGGTTTGACCTGGGGTACGGTCGGAACCATCAGCGGCAACGGTTTGGCTGAACACCGAGTGAGTGTCTTTCACTTGCGGAGTGGCCTGGTCGGCTGCCGGCAGCGCAAAAGCGGTGCTGGCCAGCATTGAAAGTGTAAGGCTAAGCAGAAGTTGGCGTTTCATGATGGGGTGCTCCGTAGGAGTGCGATAAATTGGGTACGAAGGTAATGCTACTCTTGATAAGTCGATATAAAAGTTCATAAACGCAATGTTAATAATCAACGGAATTGATTGTTCTCTACAGCCCTTCTAAACCGGGCCTTTGCGGCGCACCGGGGTGGGTATTTTCGACTCAACCGCGCCACGCAAAAGTGCGGCCCCGGTAACGCTGTCCGGGAGGAGGGGCGCCATGCTCAATCGTCAACGGCGGCAAAATCGGATTTTCAATTAAACCTGCGGGCCATTTGCCAGTCGTAGATTCCATGACGGGCCGGTTCTGGCCCTGCGTTTCTCCTGAGCATCGCGATCGTGATGCTCAGTCGTATCAGGAGCCCTGTGCAATGACGCGCACTCGTAAAATTCTCGCCTGGGCCGTGACCAGCCTTGTTGTCCTGCTGGCCGTGCTGGTGCTGGTCATCGTGTTCTTCGACTGGAACCGGATCAAACCGTCCCTCAATGCCAAAGTATCCGAAGAACTGCACCGTCCATTCGCGATCAACGGCAATCTGGCGGTGGTTTGGCAGCGTGAGCGCGACGAGGGCGGCTGGCGTGCCTGGGTGCCCTGGCCGCATGTGGTGGCCGAGGATCTGAGCCTGGGCAACCCGGACTGGTCGAAGGCGCCGCAGATGGCCAGCCTCAAACGCGTCGAATTGCGCATTTCACCCCTGGCCTTGTTGGCGCAGCGTGTGGTGATCCCGCGCATCGACCTCACCGAACCCAATGCCGCGTTGCAGCGCCTGGCCGACGGTCGTGCCAACTGGACGTTCAAGTTCGATCCGAAAGACCCGAACGCCGAGCCCTCGTCCTGGGTAGTGGATATTGGGGCGATCGGCTTCGACAAAGGACATGTCACTCTTGACGACCAGAACCTGAAGACTCAACTGGACCTGCTGATCGACCCGCTGGGCAAGCCGATCCCCTTCAGCGAAATCGTTGTCGACAAAGCGGCGAAAACGGCCTCCGGGCAGGGCAGTGCGCCGCAGGATTACGCGTTTGCGCTAAAGGTCAAAGGCCAGTACCACGCTCAGAAACTCACGGGGCAGGGCAAAATCGGTGGGCTGCTGGCGCTGCAGGACGCGGCCCGGCCGTTTCCGCTTCAGGCGCAAGCGAAGATCGGCGATACAAGCGTAGAGTTGGCGGGCACGTTGACCGATCCGATGAATCTGGGCGCCCTGGATTTACGCCTGAAACTGGCCGGCACCAGCCTGGGCAATCTTTATCCCCTGACCGGTGTGACCCTGCCGGATACGCCGCCGTATGCCACCGACGGCCATCTGATTGCCAAGCTGCATGAGCCGGGCGGTGCAGTATTTCGTTATGACGAGTTCAACGGCACGATCGGCTCGAGCGACATCCATGGCAGCCTGGCTTACGTCGCCGGCCAGCCCCGTCCTAAACTCAGCGGCTCGCTGTTATCCAATCAATTGTTGTTCGCCGACCTGGCCCCTTTGATCGGCGCCGATTCCAATGCCAAGCAGAAAGCCCGCGGCGGCGAGAGCAAGCAACCGGCGGACAAGGTGCTGCCGGTCGAGGAGTTCAAGACCGATCGCTGGCGCGACATGGATGCGGATGTCGAATTCACTGGAAAGCGCATCGTCCATAGCGAAAAGTTACCGTTCAACGATCTCTACACGCACTTGGTGCTCACCGATGGCGTGCTCAGTCTTGAGCCGCTGCGATTTGGCGTGGCCGGTGGCAAGCTGGATGCACAGATTCGCCTGAATGGTCACACCGAACCGCTGGAAGGCCGGGCAAAACTGACCGCTCGAGGCTTCAAGCTCAAGCAGTTGTTCCCGACGTTCGAGCCGATGAAAACCAGCTTCGGTGAGCTCAACGGCGATGCGGATATTACCGGGCGCGGCAATTCAGTGGCCAAGTTGCTGGGCAGCGCTAACGGCAAGTTGAAAATGCTGATCAACGATGGCGCTATCAGTCGCGAGCTGATGGAACTGGCGGGTCTGAATGTTGGCAACTATGTGGTCGGCAAGATCTTTGGCGACAAGGAAGTGAAGATCAACTGCGCCGCCGCCGACTTCGACATAAAGGCTGGCCTGGCCACTACGCAGCTGTTCGTCTTCGATACCGAGAACGCAATTATCTACATTGATGGCACGGCAAACATGGCCACAGAGCAGTTGGACCTGAGCATCACGCCGGAATCCAAGGGCTGGCGGCTGATCTCGTTGCGTTCGCCGCTGTATGTGCGGGGCAAATTCATCAAGCCCGACGCCGGGGTGAAAGCCGTACCCTTGATGTTGCGAGGGGCCGGAATGGTTGCATTGGGTGTGATCGCCGCACCGGCGGCGGGATTATTGGCCTTGGTGGCGCCGAGCGGCGGAGAGCCGAATCAGTGCGCGCCGTTGCTCGAGCAGATGAAGTCGGGTAAGGCGCCCAAGACCGTAAAAAACTGAAAGAACGAAATAATGTACGGTCTACCGCCATTGGTGAATATTGATGTGGTTCGTGTTTTGCAGACTTTGGATTAGGTTTTTCTTGGTGTGTGAGTGGTATGTAGGCCGGAGTGCACACTTAATATAGAGGCGCTCAGGTAAGCGTTTTTTTCATCGCTTGGAGTGTGAGGTAATAATGTGATACGCATGAATTCTGTTAAGTAAGGCGTGAGCTGGTAAGTTGTCATTGTCAGTCGGTTGGCTGGCTTAAATATTCCACATGGATTTGGATTTTATATGACTATTTCAGTACGTGACATCGAAGCAAGTCGTGTGTTTTTTTTCCAGTGTACAACTCGAGCCATTGGTTGCGAAAACGAAAGTCATCAGGTCTTTCGCCGATTTAAATAATGAGAAGGTAGCTAAGTCAGATCTTCTAGTGGGTGAGGGGGTCCCGACCGCAATTGGGTTTACCGATAATCTCGATGAAGATAAAAAACAAGCGGCCGCGGACAGTATCCATTTTGCTGAGCGTTACGCAGACACCTATTCACATAAAAAAAATGCACCCATTGAGTGGCATGAGAAATACTCTGAAGCGTTGAAGCATTGTGGCTGGTCGCTAACAAATAGCAAATATAGAGAGGAAGTAAGCAAGCAAGTTAATGTCACAATGGACGCCGTTGTCCTGGATATGGTCAAGGCAACTGCGGGCAGGAATGCACCGGCGCTCATACATATGTTGAAAGGTGCTTTCACCAAGATACAGTCCGATGAAGAGCTTATTACAATATTTGACAGTAATAGCAAAAGCGGTAAGGACGCAGACTTCAGGCTGATACCTTGCCTGCAGACCCCCGGAGGCACAGCAATCGCCACTTTTGTTTCGGTTGATTGTGAACTGTCAACGTCAGCAGGCGGAGCCTGGTTCTGGAAATGGAAGTTTTCGAATTTGAGCATGAAACGAGTGGCTTCTGTGATGGAACTAAACATGAGTCAGCATGAGCGTCGGCGAGATCAAATAATTGAGGCCCTTGATATAAACTCTGATGATTTTTTCAAAGGCGTCAAGCTGAAGTAATTCGGTCGTCATCAGGTGTTCGGTGGGCTTCTCGATTTGAGGTGTTTCATTAAGGAAAATTACATGATCAGGGACGACGTTTTTTTAGTGGCGGGTAATTTAACCTCTGTATCAGCTGATGTCTTGGAAAAATGGAAAAAAGATGTGGTTGATTCTATTTTGTTCTCTCAGTTATATGCGAGTTCAAAAATTAGCAAGTTTTCCGATTCGCAGCGGTGGTATGAAAATTATACCGAGGCGATGGCGAAAACGAAATGGAAGACCGATGGTTTCAGGTTTAGTAAGATCGAGTTGGATGAGGGGGAAACCGTTGTTTTGAATGTTCTTGTTCAAAAGAGGATAGGCTCGGTTGTGGGTTTGCCTCAAACGGAACAATTTGAACAGCTGATGTGCAACATTCAACAGGGTTGCGCAGTAGAGGCGATGGCTTCATTGACTGAAGACCATGCGATGGTCTTTCAGGACAAGGGGAAAACCTCAACACTTTCGACTGTAGTTTTACACGTCAGTTTGGTAGGGCGGGGACCAGCAATATGTTCGGCTCTTGTCTGTTTCAAAACCACCCAAAAAATTAAGCGAAATTTTTTACATCAGGAGTTCAAAAGTGAACTCATTGTAGGTGAGATTGACATCGGAATCTCGCAGCTTGTACTCGATAGGAATGCCTATGAGAAAGCTCGGATGCGAGAGAAAATTCTTGTCAGCCTTCCTGAAATCACGGATCCGCTAGTGCTTGATATCACCGCTAAAGACGAAGACCAAGTGCGGTAGTTCCTTCTCGTCAGTGATCGCAGCATAAGGGCTGCGATCCTGGCAGAAGCCCTGATAATTGCGCTTCCTCTTGCAGCCACGAAAAAAATGCCCGGACCGGTGGATGTCGCTCGCGTCCTGGCACGCACAGGGCGCTGTAACCAGCGCCATCCACCTGCACACCTCCCCGATAGGCCACCAGCAATCCACTGGCGACGCTTTCTGACACCAGAATATTGCTCGCCAGTACCAAACCCTGACCGGCAATGGCCGCTTGCAGGGCGTAGTGCTCTTCATCGTATTCGCGCACGGTTGGCTGCTCCTCCAGCCAGGCCTCGCCAGACTGCGCACACCAGGCTTGCCAGCCATGGGCGTAGAGCTTGGAGTTGTGCCAGTGCACGCTGATCAGCGTTGGCGTTTGGCGGGCGGCCAATGCCACTTGCCCGGGCGAGCCGTAAACACCGAACGACTCGTCGAACAGGCAAAGGCCGTACAGGTTCGGATAGTCATCGAGGCTGTAGCGCACTACCAGGTCGACACTGGCGTCCTGATGCAAGTCAATGACCTCGCAATGGGTGTCCAGGCGCAGGCTGATGTTCGGGTGCCGGGCATAGAAACGGCCCAGGCGAGGCACCAGCCACAAGGCCGCAAAGGCGGCGGTGGTGGAGAGGGTCAGGTTCGTGCCGCTGCGATGCGGGCGCAGGGTGTCGACGCTTTGCGCCACTTCCAGGAACGCGCCGTGCAGGCTGTGAAACAAGCGCTCGCCGCCTTCGGTCAGGCGTACCTGGCGCGGTAGGCGTTCGAACAACTGCACACCGAGCCAGGTTTCCAGCGAGCGGATCTGATGGGATACCGCGGTCGGAGTCACCGACAATTCTTCGGCGGCAGCCTTGAAACTCAGCAGTCGAGAGGCAGACTCGAAAGCGCGCAGGGCGGTCAGTGGCAACGAAGCAAACATGGAAACTCCATGGATGAAATAGATTCATCCAGACTGATTTTTGTTCAGTTGAAGCAGGGCGGCTGTGAGCGCCAAGCTGCAAGCCACGAGCAGTTTGAGTTTAGTCCCAAGGAGAGTCAGATGAGTACAGTTCTTGCGATTCATGCCAGCCCACGAGGTGAGCGTTCGCACTCCCGGCGTTTGGCGGAAGTCTTTCTGTCGGCCTGGCAGGCCCGTCACCCGCAATCGAAACTGACCCGCCGCGAGGTCGGGCGAGCGTTGATTCCACCTGTCAACGAGGCATTCGTGGCCGCCGCGTTCTACCCCGAACCCGACGCACGTCCCTTGTCGATGCAAGCGGATCTGGCGTTTAGCGATACGCTGGTCGACGAGTTGCTCGGGCACGATGTGTTGGTGATTTCCACGCCCATGCACAATTTCAGCGTGCCCAGCGGCCTGAAAGCCTGGATCGACCAGATCGTGCGGTTGGGGCTGACCTTCAATCACTCCCTGGATAACGGAATCGCGCAGTACGAACCACTGGTGCAGGGCAAAAAGGCCTTGATCGTGACCAGTCGCGGCGGATTTGGCTTCGGCCCAGGCGGCGAGCTGGAGGCGATGAACCATGCAGATACGCTTCTACGCACGGCGTTGGGTTTCATCGGCATCACCGATGTCACCGTGATCGCTGCCGAAGGCGAGGAGTCCGAGGCGCGCACGTTCGAAGTCTCTGCCGCCGAAGCAGAGCAGCGCTTGCTGGCCCTGGCCAGGGAGTTCTAAGTGGCCTGGTTGTTTTTGCTGATCGCCGCCGGGTTCGAAGTCACTTTCGCCATGGGCATGAAGTACGCCGAGGGCTTTACCCGGCTTTGGCCATCGCTGATGACCATCGTGGCGGCAGTGGGCGGGATTTATTTCCTGACCCTGGCCATGCGCGAATTGCCGGTGAGCATCGCCTACCCGATCTGGACCGCCATCGGTTCGCTGGGCACGGTGTTTCTCGGCTTTATCTTGCTCGGTGAAAGCCTGACCATGGTCAAGCTACTGTCGGTCGGGCTGATCGTGGCCGGTGTGGTGGGGCTGAAGTAGGGCGGATGACCTAGACTGGTCGTCGGTTTGTCATGTTCGCTGGCGAAGCTTGGCGGAAGTCTTGCAGTCGCCAGGCGTCACCTCACCGATCACAAGGATGTTCGCCCATGTCGCAAGATTCGGCCACGCGTTACCCGCTGGTGCTGGTCCCGGGAATGCTCGGGTTTATCCGTTTGGTGCTCTATCCGTATTGGTACGGGATCGCCAAGGCGTTACGTCGTGGTGGTGCGGTGGTGTTTGCGGTGCAGGTCTCGCCCCTCAACTCCAGCGAAGTGCGCGGCGAGCAACTGTTGGCGCGCATTGAAGAGATTCTGCGTGAGACCGGAACTGAAAAGGTAAATCTGCTAGGTCACAGCCAGGGCTCGTTGACCGCGCGCTACGCGGCAGCCAAACGCCCGGATCTGGTGGCTTCGGTGACCTCGGTGGCGGGGCCTAATCATGGTTCGGAACTGGCCGACTATCTGCACAAACACTATCCCCATGACAGCGTCGGAGGGCGTCTGGTGATCTTTCTAGTACGGTGCGTCGCGACGCTGATGAGCCTGCTGGAGACCGGCTATCGCGGACCGAAGTTGCCGGTGGATATCCTTGCGTCCCATCATTCGCTCACAACTGCAGGCGTGGCACGGTTCAATCAACGTTTTCCACAGGGGCTGCCAGATACCTGGGGCGGGCACGGACCGGAAGAGGTGAACGGTGTGCGTTACTACTCCTGGTCCGGCACTTTGCAGCCGGGCAAGACCAATCGTGGGCTTAACCTGTTCGACGGCACCAACCGCAGTTGCCGGTTGTTTGCCAGAACCTTCGTACGCGAGGCCGGGCATTGCGACGGGATGGTCGGGCGTTACAGCTCGCACCTCGGTACCGTGATTGGCGACGAGTACCCGCTGGACCATTTCGACATCGTCAACCAGTCGTTGGGACTGGTGGGGAAGGGGGCGGAGCCGATCCGGTTGTTTGTCGAACATGCGGCTCGGCTAAAAGCTGCTGGCCTGTAAGATCAAAAGATCGCAGCCTGCGGCAGCTCCTACAGGGAATGCATTCCAAGTGTAGGAGCTGCCGCAGGCTGCGATCTTTTTTCCTCAGGCAACACGGACCTTGCGGCCTAATACGGTGGTCCAGCGCTCGGAAAGAATCACCCCGCCCAACGTCAATATCCCGCCCACCAAGTGGTACGTCGCCAACTGTTCATGCAGCACCACTGCCGCAATCAGCGCGGTAATCAACGGCAACAAATTGAAGAACAGCGTGGTCCGGCTCGGGCCCAAACGCACCACGGCTTGCATCCACGCCAGCGGTGCGACCATCGAGGCCAGCAAGCAGGCGTAAAGCACCAGTGGAATATTGTGCAGGGTCGGGCCGATTTTCGGTGAGGCGAGAAACAGCGGAAACAACACCACCACAGCGACCAGTACCTGCAAATACAGCAACACCAATGGCGGCAAGCGCAGCTGCCATTTTTTCAGCAACGTGCTGTAGATCGCGTAGGCCAGGGTGGCGATCAGCATCATCGCGTCCCCCAGGTTCACCCCATGTTCCAGCAGCACACCCAGGCTGCCGGACGAGACGACCACCAGCACGCCGGCAAACGACAACACCGCACCCGCCAGTGCGCCGATGGTCAGGCGCTGGCCAAGGCTGATGATCGCCATGGCCAGCGACATCAGAGGCATCAATGACAGGATGATGCCCATGTTGGTCGCGGAGGTCAGGCTCGCGGCGAAGTACGCCAGGCTTTGGTACACAGCCATGCCGAGCACGCCGAGGACAAAGATCTTGCCCAGGTTCGGGCGAATCGACGGCCAGTGGGCAATAGCCGGTTTGAGCATGAAGGGTGTGAACAATAATCCGGCGAGGAGCCAGCGGTAAAAACCGATCTCGGCGGGATAGATCGCCCCGGCCGACATTTTGGTGATCACGGTATTGCCAGCCCAAATGAAAATGGCCAGCAGGGGGTAAGCGTATTGCATGGGAAAAACCAGAACGTTAATGAGGGGTAATTATCCATTGTCTGGATACAGGCCTATACTTCGATCCAGACAACCCGCCCTTCATGACGGACAGCATGACCCGTAAACCCATCGATCTACTGGAGTTCAGTGAGCTGCCTGCCCCGGTGTATTTCCGCTACGCCGACTTTGATGCTCATCGCTATGCCTCGGCTCACCGCCATCCGTGGGGCACGCTGGAGTATTCGGCCCATGGCGTGCTGCACATGGAAATCGGCGGCAGTCGCTTCATGTCACCGCCGCAATACGCGGTATGGGTGCCCCCGCAGACCGAGCACAGCTTCTACAGCCATCAGCCGATCAACTACCGTGCGGTCTGCCTGGCTGCGTCGGTGTGTCGTGACCTGCCTGCGCAAGCCTGCACCCTGGCGATCAGCGATATTCTCAAAGCGATCCTCAAGGACTTTGCCGCCCGCGATGTGAAGATCCCTGAGCACGAAGCGGACCAACGTCTGGCCCAGGTCTTGGTGGATCAACTTCGACAGGCGCCGGTGCACGAGCGCTACTTACCCTACGCCAGCAGCCCTGGCTTGCTCGGAATTCTGGAAGCCTTGCAGGCGGGACCGGGGGACAACCGGCCGTTAGCGCATTGGGCCACGACCATACATGTCAGCGAACGCACCCTGGCGCGGCAATTTATCCGGGAGTTGGGCATGAGTTTTGGCGAGTGGCGCCAGCGGTTGCGATTTCTGGCGTCGATCGAAGCGCTGGACAGCCACCGCAGCATTCAGGAAATCGCATTCGACATGGGTTACAGCACCGGTTCGGCATTTATCGCGATGTTTCAGCGCCAGGCAGGTTGTACGCCGGAACATTATCGCAGACACCGAGGGTTTTGATTGTCTGAGGTATGGTTCTACTTGCAGATTATGTTTGCAAGTTTTTCAGGTGTATTTGCATATTCAAGTATTTGTTGGCTTTTTATTGGCATTGACGTTGTTGTGGGGTGTTCTACACGTTTTGTCTGAAATGCGCTCAGCGAAGCTTTTAGGCATCGCGGTATTCTCCAGCCTGAATTTACAGGGGCATTGGAGTGATCAGGCATGGAGCATTCAGTTCTGGTTCGCGGACCGGCAGAACCCATCAAACAAGAAAAAAGTATTCATCATGAATTTATAAAGAGGGCCCTGCCAAAATGGCTGGCCGGCGCCCCCTTGAAAAGAGTTGGTGCGCTGAAGATGGGGCTTTCCGGTATTCCCCAGTGGATCAAGGAGGCCCCTGCGGTATTACACACAAGTTTGAAAAAGTCGATGACGACAAGTTGGAACGCGCAAAATGATGTCGACAGAATGCTGGCTGAATTACAGGATGTTTACGACTTTGCCGAACCTTTGCTGATTCAGGCCTTGAAACGGCAATACGGAATTGATGTCGATGTCAGAGGTACTTATCTGAAGTTGTTCGCTCCGGCAAGTGTGCCCCTGTGGGCCAATAGCATTGTGCGTGGGGCCGGTTCTCGAACAGTCTCAATGCTGGATGCGGCTTTACATAACTTTGCACATCATGAAGTGCTTCTTCCTGACTCGCAGTTTATTTCAAAGCCTGATGAACTGGGTCGTTTCGAAATACTCGACATCAGAAACCGGATGTCTATTGAGCAGTTCAAGACCCTGTGTCGGGAACTGGATATTGGCGCGCAATACCAAAAACATCTTGAAAATTATTTGCGCCCCAGCGATGGGCTGGCGCAGGGAGTGTTGCAGCACAAAATCACCAAAAGCCAGAAGAGCGCACTGAGCGCCGCCACAGACCTGGCCTTGATGCGCAAAGATATTTCGGCCAACGGCTATCGGGTGGTGATGGGCATGCTTGAAGGGCTTCAAGGCATGAAGCTGCAAGGCCTCCCGGTTCGTTACTATCACCTGACAATACTGGACACCCGAATGTACGGCATCGTGCTGATCGCCGGTGACCTGGATGCCCCGGTTGCCGAGAGGCGACTCATTGCCTATGTGCCTCACGACCCTGAGCATCCCTTGAAAGAATATGCTTCGACCGAAGAGTTCGCGCTCGAACTGACCCGCCAGTTGCGCGACGCTGGCCCCACGTCTACGCCTGAAGGCCTTCCCTCCCGATGCAGTTACCAGCAGTTCTTCAGCCGCTTCGTCGCCCATCAGCAACGCGGGCATTTCTTTGCCGAGCTCAACAGTCGCCTGGTCGAGATCAAGCAGCATGAAAAAGAATGGGGCGTGGATCGGCCTGTCTGGCGTGAAACTCCCGTGGAAAACCCGCGCCTTCATTTTGGCACGCTGAAATTTCAGGAAGATACCGAAACCCGCTTTAATGGCAACCTGTGGGTGTATCTCTACCAGATGCAGCAAAACAAAATCCTCAACGACGCACGGGAGATGGTGATTTCCACTGCCGACGCCGATCGCAAGGAGCGGGGGGCCTGGTTCGATAACCTGACAAAGATGTTGGCTGACATCTTCAATGCCGCGTTGCTGGTGGTAACTCCATTTGTCCCATTTCTGGGCGAAGTCATGATGGCCTACATGGTTTATCAACTGGCGAGCGAAGTGATCGAAGGCGTCGTCGATCTGGCGGAGGGGATTTATCTGGAAGGTGCCGAGCACCTGATCGGCTTCGTTGAAAGTTTGATTCAGCTGGGTACGTTCGGCGCCGGTATGCAGCTTGTTTCAGGGGTGGTATTGCCCAAGCTCTCGCCGTTCATCGAGGGGGCTAAACCGGTCACTTTGGCCAACGGGGACAAGCGGCTGTGGGGGCAGGACCTTGATCCCTATCAGCGCAATCTGGCGCTGGCTGCCGATTCAAAGCCCGATCTATACGGGCTGCATCGGCACGAAGGCAAGCCCATTCTCAATCTTGGTAAGCGCTACTTCGAACTCAAAAAAGACGCGAAAACCGGCAAGCATCGAGTCCAGCATCCAACTCGGCCGGACGCCTATCAACCCGTGGTCGAGAGCAATGGAGAATGTGCCTTCATCGTTGAGGGTGAGCAGCCTCGCTTGTGGGATGACGATACCTTGATGGCCCGACTCGGCCAGCCAATGCAAGGGTTAGGGGACGCACACAATGACATTCGCACGGTCAGTCGCAGTGACGTCAATGCAATCCGCCGAATGTATGTCGACAAGGAACGCGCTTTACCCTTGTTGAGCGATACCGTGACGCGTTTCCAGATCGACCGTGATATCCAGACATTTATCCAACAAATTGGCAGTAATCACCCGCAGGACTATCTGCGAGCCGACCTTGCCTTTCAGTTTGAGCTGCTGGACGGCGTGTGGCCCGGTCGAGCAATCGAACTGACGGGGGCTGATGGCGAGGTTCTAAGGGTTATAGGTCGTGCCGATGCTGCACCCCTGCGGATACGAAAAGATCGTATGATCGAAGGCAATTTGCTCAAAACGCTGTTATCCCATCTTGATCAGGCTGATACAAAATTGCTGATGGATCAGGCGTCAGGCGCATCGGAAACCACCATCGACGCGAATGCTCGACAGCTGAGGCTCGCACTGGCGAAACGGGCGAAAAACAGGCAAACATCCTTATTCGACACACGATACCGTCAGCTTGAAAATGCCCGAAGCGCCAAGAATGCCTCGGTTCGAAATATCCAGGACCGAGTGCCAGGTCTGCCGGGCACCGTTGCGCAAGAGTTGCTGGCGATTGCCACTCGCTCAGAGTTGCAGGACATCGCGCAAGGCAAGCTGTCCGACAGGCTAAAAAGCCTCGCGCAATGGGCACTTCGGGATGTGCGCAACGCCCGCGCCTATGAAGGGTTGTATCTGGCTTCGGTCGACAACCCCGATACCCGCAGGCTGGTCTTGCACTCACTGAAAAACCTGCCCGGCTGGAATCCTGACGTGCGAATCGACGTTTGCCAGTTCGATTTTGGGGGAGCGTTGCTCGACAGCATCGGCAAGGAAGACGCCACGATTCGACGTACCCTCGTTGAACGCGAAGACCAGAGCTTTCAAGCTTATGACGCTGAAGGCAACACCTTGAATTCTGCTTCCGACTTTTATCTGTCGATTCTGCAAGCACTACCGAATGCCGAGCGCAACGCACTGAACATTGGCATCGGAAAAGGGTGGCAACTGAAAGAGGCGATTAGCAACCGGGCGTTGAAGCCGTATCGACTAGGCAAAGTACTTTCAGAACTCCCCGCTCTTGACCCCTTCACTTTCGATCCCCGGGTCATGCGCCTGCGTGGCGGCGCTCCGACTGGCGAAGGCGAGGCCGCCACATTGCAGGGGATCGCGGATCTCTATCCGGACCTCGTTGTGGGAGCATTTCACCCTTCCGTTTCGGCGTACGAAAGGTATGACTACTTGCGTGGTGTGAAGTTGATGAACGACACCTTTCCTGATGAGTACTTTCAATCACTTTGGCAGGCATTATTCGAGGCCAACGCAGCCCGGGACGCACAAGCCAATACCCGCGTCGTGCAGAGCATCGAAGCCTTGCCGGATCTTGAGAAGCTCATGACAGACGAGCAGTTCACGCCATTGATCGAGCAGATGTTCACCAGGGATGGCCTGATCCCGTTGCCAGAAACCAGGCGCAACCTGGCCATGAATGCGAGAAATCTGGAACGCACCGGACGGGCCAATGACTATCAGGCACTGTTGCGTTCGGTTCAGCAAGACGCTGTAACGCTAACCCCGGAACTGGCTGATTTGCGAAGCTATGGCGATCAGCTTTCGAAAAACCTGGTGGCGTCCGATGAGCCTATCCAGGTTTCATCGCGAACCATGGACGACTTGAAATTGGCGCAACAGGCAATCTGCCGCGTCAAGGAGCTCATTCCTCTCTCCGGCAATCAATTGCCGAGCATGTGGGAGAAGGGCGGTTCGGCGATTGCCAAGATCAAGGGGCTCAGGGAGATGAACCTGGAGGAAGGCGGTTTTACCGCGAAGCTGACTATCGCTGAAGCGGCGCGTAAAGCCATTGAAATCAAGGGCGGCAACTGCTCGGAAAACTCCAAAGTGACCTTTTCGATACTCGCCAGCCAGCCCCGGACGTCGAGCATTCACATTGTCAAGGCCACCGAGCTTGACCATCAATATGTGGTAATAGGCGATGATCTGAGTGATCCCGAAGGACTGGTCGTCGCCGATTCCTGGCCGGAATTCCCTGCGGCGCATCTGGCCAGCAAGGGCAGCTTCGAGTTTGAAATGCCGCCGGTGCAAACACTGGCGCCAGGTCCGGCCGTCGCCGAATACGCGTTTATCAATAACGTCCCGCCAGGCCCGACGCCATTACCCGCTGTTTCCGAGCCGAACACGTTCAGGCAGATAAAAATCAACAAGCTCTACCAGTCAGGAGCGTATGCCCAGTGGACGTCAGTGACGGAGTTGGGTCTAACTTACCGTGTGGAAGGCGGTACTCCGGTTACGTTCGAGCGATTGCCCGCGTCGGTTATTGAAAATCGGGTTGATGCGTATAGCCGTTACTTGAACGCATTTGAAGGTCTTCTGCCTGAGCAGGCGGACGCTGATTGAGCACTGGCGGATGAAGGTGTAACAGCTCTTGTCTACACTGCCCTTGAGGCCGCGCCGCTCGGCGCGGCAACAAGGAGCGAACGCCATGAAGATGTTGCGTGTCCCTTTTTTGATGATCGGTTTGCTGCTGTGTTCCCAAGGCTTCGCCGCCACTGACCAACAGAACAAGATGACCACCTGTAATGCCGACGCTACCGCCAAGAGCCTCAAGGGCGATGAGCGCAAAGCCTTCATGAGCAACTGCCTTAAGGCGACTCCCGCGGCCGATGATGCCGGCAAGGCCTTGACGCCTCAGCAGGAGAAAATGAAAACCTGCAATGCCGATGCCGCGACCAAGGCCCTCAAGGGGGATGAGCGCAAGGCGTTCATGAGTGATTGCCTGAAGAAAAAATAGAAACGCCCTGTACGAGCCAGGCTCGCCGGCGAAACGTACAGCGTGGTCCGGCAGGCAGGACGCCATCGCCGGCAAACCAGCCCTAAGGTTGCATCTACGCGGGCCATACGGGTATGCACAATCCCTAGTGCTGGCACCGGATCGCTGGCAGACTGCCAATCCTTTTACGCCGTTCGTTTTGAGGCTGTATGCCAACGTTTTCTCAGCGTCAAGTTTTGCTGGTCATCAGCTGGGTCATCATTTTCGGCGGACTGCTGTTGGTGATTCCGCTACGGTTGCTGCCCAGCCTGCTGGCCGGGTTGCTGGTGTTCGAACTGGTCAACATGCTCACCCCGCAATTGCAGCGGCTGATCGAAGGGCGACGTGCGCGCTGGCTGGCGGTGGCATTGTTGGGGACTTTGATAGTCAGTGCGTTGGCGCTGATCTTTGCCGGTGCCATCAGCTTTCTGCTGCACGAAGCGGAAAACCCCGGTGCATCCCTCGACAAGTTCATGGGCGTGGTCGACCGCGCTCGCGGTCAGTTGCCACCTTTCATCGATGCTTACCTGCCGGCCAGTGCCGCCGAGTTTCGCGTGGCTATTGGCGAGTGGATCAGTAAACACCTCAGTGACTTGCAACTGGTAGGCAAGGACGCGGCGCACATGTTCGTGACGCTGCTGATCGGCATGGTGCTGGGCGCGATCATCGCCTTGCAGCGAATTCCGGACCTGACCAAACGCAAACCGCTGGCCGCGGCCCTGTTTGACCGCCTGCACTTGCTGGTCCAGGCGTTTCGCAACATCGTGTTCGCCCAAATCAAGATTTCCCTGCTCAACACGTTCTTTACCGGGATATTCCTGGCAGTGGTGCTGCCGATGTTCGGTATCAAGCTGCCCCTGACCAAGACCCTTATCGTGCTGACCTTCCTGCTCGGCCTGTTGCCAGTAATCGGCAACCTGATGTCGAACACCCTGATCACCATTGTCGGCCTGTCGCTGTCGATCTGGGTGGCGATGGCCGCACTGGGCTATCTGATTGTCATCCACAAGCTTGAGTATTTTCTCAACGCGCGGATCGTTGGCGGGCAGATCAGTGCCAAGTCGTGGGAGTTGCTCCTGGCAATGCTGGTGTTCGAAGCGGCGTTCGGCCTGCCGGGGGTGGTGGCAGGGCCGATTTATTATGCGTACCTGAAGAGTGAGTTGAAGCAGGTGGGGATGGTTTGAAGCAGATCAAATTGTGGCGAGGGGATTCATCCCCGTTCGGCTGCGTAGCAGTCGTCGCTTTTCTGTTTTTTGGGGGCGCTACGCGCCCCAACGGGGATGAATCCCCTCGCCACAGGTTTTCGGATCAGTCCATCGACCCGTAACGCTTCGCCGCTTCAATCGCCAGACCACTGCCGATGCTGCCAAAGATATTCCCTTCCACATGCCGCGCATTCGGCAACATCGCCGAAACGCTGTTGCGCAGGGCTGGAATACCACTCGAACCCCCTGTGAAGAACACCGTGTCCACCTGATCGACCCGCACGTCGGCCTGGGTCAGCAACTGGGTGACGCTATTGCGCACGCGCTCCAGCAGGTTATCGATGGCCGATTCGAACAGTGCACGGCTCAGCTCCACGCTCAAGCCGGCTTCGATACGGTCCAGCGGCACGTGGCGGTGGTCGGCGTGGGTCAATTGGATCTTGGTTTCTTCAACCTCCATGGCCAGCCAGTGCCCGGCGCGCTGTTCGATCAGCTTGAACAGGCGGTCGATACCACCGGTGTCCTCGATGTCGTAGCGCATGCTGCCCAGGGCCAGTTGCGACTTCTGCGAATACACCGAGTTGATGGTGTGCCAGGTCGCCAGGTTCATGTGATGGCTGGTCGGCATGTAGGCGCCGCTCTTCATCCGGCTGCCATAGCCGAACAGCGGCATCAGGCCCTGCAAGCTCAACTGCTTGTCGAAGTCGGTCCCGCCGATGTGCACGCCGCCCGTGGCGAGAATGTCATCCTGGCGGTTATCCACACCCCGACGCTGCGGTGACAGGCGCACCAGCGAGAAGTCGGAGGTACCACCGCCGATGTCGACGATCAGTACCAGCTCTTCCTTTTCGATGGTCGACTCGTAGTCGAACGCAGCGGCAATCGGTTCAAACTGGAACGAGACTTCCTTAAAGCCGATCTTGCGCGCCACATCCACCAGGGTGTCTTCGGCCTCTTTGTCGGCCATCGGGTCATCATCGACAAAAAACACCGGACGGCCCAGCACCACTTCTTCGAATTCCCGACCGGCGGCGGCTTCGGCACGGCTCTTGAGCTGACCGATGAACAGGCCCAGCAGGTCCTTGAACGGCATCGCCGTGCCAAGGACACTGGTGTCGTGCTTGATCAGCTTGGAGCCCAGCAGGCTCTTGAGCGAGCGCATCAACCGGCCTTCGTAACCTTCCAGGTACTCGTGCAGCGCCAACCGGCCGTACACCGGGCGACGCTCTTCGATGTTGAAGAAGACCACTGAGGGCAAGGTGATCTTGTCATCCTCCAGCGCAATCAGCGTTTCCATGCCGGGGCGCAGCCAACCGACGGTGGAGTTGGACGTGCCAAAGTCGATGCCCACGGCACGGGCTGGAGATGCGTTGTTCATGTCTTTGCGGTTCCGGTTAAAAAACGGCCGCGCAGTGTATGTCAGTGCGCGAAAGATTCGAAGGCCGACTATCTGCTAATTCCTGGAAACAATGTCTTGAAAGATGGCCCGTGACCCCCAAACTACCCTGCATCAAGCCGGTAGCCGCGTAGCGCTCGAAAGTCGCACCGCCTGCTGCCGATAAACTTCTTACGCGCTGCCCGGTCACAACCTTGAGATCGGTCAACGTCTATGCTGCAAACAGGCGCATGCTGTGGCAGGTGGCGCGATTTCGATAACGGATGGTGATTCCCGCGATGGACTTCAAAGACTATTACAAGATTCTCGGTGTGGAGCCGACGGCAGACGACAAGGCGATCAAGGCCGCCTATCGCAAGCTGGCGCGCAAATACCACCCTGACGTCAGCAAGGAAAAGGACGCCGAGGCCAAGTTCAAGGACGCCTCTGAAGCCTATGAAGCACTGAAAAGTGCTGACAAACGCGCCGAATACGACGAATTGCGCCGTTATGGCCAGCATGGCCAACCATTCCAGGGACCACCGGGCTGGCAGAGCCGTGGCGGCTTTGGCGGTGGCCAGGACACTGGCGATTTCTCGGACTTCTTCAGTTCGATCTTCGGTAATCGCGGCCCCGGTTTCGGCGGTGGCGAACATTCGCGTCGCAGCACCGGACGTCGAGGGCAAGACGTGGAAATGGAACTGGGAGTTTTTCTGGAAGAAACCCTGTCGACCGAGTCGAAGAAGGTCACCTTTCAGGTGCCGCAGTACAACGCGGCTGGCCAGCATGTGAGCAACACCAGCAAAAGCCTGAACGTGAAGATCCCGGCGGGCGTGGCCGATGGCGAGCGCATTCGCCTGAAGGGCCAGGGTGCTCCTGGTGTTGGCGGCGGCGCCAATGGCGACCTGTACCTGATCATTCGTTTTGCGCCACACCCGAAATTCGACGTCGAAGGCGAGAACCTGATCATCACGCTGCCGCTGGCACCGTGGGAACTGGCATTGGGCACCGAAGTCGCCGTGCCAACCCTGACCGGCAAGATCAACCTCAAGGTCCCGGCCGGCAGCCAGAACGGCCAACGCATGCGTGCCAAGGGCCATGGCCTGATGAACAAGGCGGGTGAACGCGGTTATCTGTTCATCCAGTTCAAGGCCGTAATGCCCAAGGCCGCAGACGATGAAGTCAAGGCGCTGTGGCAGGAACTGGCAAAAAAAGCCGCCTTCAACCCACGAGAAAATTTCTGAACCCAGCGACGGAGTAGCCCATCATGAGCAGCCCCCTGACCGTTCAACTGGACTTGGCAGAATTCTGTGAGGCGACCGACCTGTCGGACGTCTACGTGATCGAAATCGTCGAACACGGCATCCTCGAACCTCAGGGAGGGCAGCCCAAGGACTGGCGCTTCACCGATTACGAACTGACCCTGGCCAAGCGCGCCGCCAAGCTGCGGCGCGATCTGGAGCTGGAATGGGAAGGTGTCGCCCTTGCGCTGGACCTGCTGGAAGAGGTCCAACAGCTGCGGGCCGAGAACCGGATGCTCAAGCAGCGGTTGGGGCGGTTGTTGGTGGAATAGGAGATGCCGCAGGCTGCGATCTTTTGATCTTGATCCACGAAGATCAAAAGATCGCAGCCTGCGGCAGCTACAGGGAATTGCGTGGCAACACTACGGTAAACAGCGTGCCATCGGTTTCGTTAGAGCTCACATCGATCGTCCCTGCATGGGCATCCACCACTTCCTTGACGATAAACAACCCCAAGCCAAGGCTGGTCGATGGCTGGCCCAGTTCTTCATCTGCGCTGCGCACCAGTGGATCGAAGATCGTGCCGATAGCATTCGCGGAAATCGGCGTTCCGTAGTTATGGACCGTCAGGCGAACCGTGTCGGGTTCTCCGTGGAGAGTAACTGTCACATCGCGTTTGTCGAGGCCATGCTGCAAAGCGTTGCCGATCAGGTTTTGCAGTAACTGACCCAGCCGTCCGGCATCCCAGACGCCTCGCGTGTCACCTTCCACCCTGACCGTCGGATCGCACTCCGGGTTGCCGGCGCAGGCTTCGGCAATCGCCGCGTGTGCGGCATCGGCAAGGTCCATGGGTTTCGGTTCGATCGGCAGGCTCTTACCCAGGCGACAGCGCACCAGTTCCAACAAGTCGCTAACCATCACCGCCATGTGTCGAGCGCTGCGCTTGATGTTGTTCGCGCAGGCCAACGCATCGCCTTCCAGCGTTGTTTTACGCATCAGCAATTCAGTCGACATGCTCATCGCTTGCAGCGGTGCGCGCAGGTCGTGGCCGAGTATCGCCAGGAAAATATCTCTTGAGCGACTCATCTGCTCGGCATAGGCCGCGGTGGATTCTGCGAGCGCTTCATCGATGGCTTCATTGAAGCGGATCATGTCCTGGAAGTAGGCCAGGTCCGGCGACTCCAGGCTGTCGACCCAGAGACGAATCACGCAGGCACGCAAGTGGCGGAACTCGCTGGTCATCTGCACCAGATCGAAACCCACCGTATGGCGTAATTCACCATGACTGGCGCCCGCTTCGTCCAGGCTTGGGGTTTTCTCCGGGCCCTCGCCCTTGGCCTTGGCGAGTTGTTCGCTGGCGGTCTGAGGTTTGCTCATGTCCCGAGCCGCTGCCAGCAGGATCTCCTTGGCATGGTCGCGCAAGGCCGTTCGATCCATGTTTTCGGCGGCTGGGGTGATGGTTCTGGCGAACTCCTCCCATTCATCGACGATACGGTCCGCGTGTTGCCTGATGAATTCGGGGAGGTGCATGACCGGATTCCTACCTGGATAATTTGACGATCTTAGCCTTTTTAGGGCCGGGGTAAAAACTACCGCTGGGAATTCGGATCACCTCCTGAGGGCCGGGGGTGGTACTTAATTATATTTTACGGTTCTCAAGTTCAATGTTGATTCCGGTTTTTCGGGTAGTTCCCAGCAGTTTTTTAAGCTTTTGTTATTAGGGAGGTTGGATAAGCTGAGCATTCTGTTCATCGCATAGGGAAATGCAAAAATGACTGTGGTACCGGTAGAAGCCATATCGAATTCTTTTACGAAAGTTGAGGGTTCAATCGATAGCAATCATTCGGTTTATTTCGCGGAAAATATTCCAGGCCTGATTAAAAGCGCTCCCGTTTCGAGGCTGGAATCGATAACTGAGTTAAAGCCTAATTTTCCGGATTGGTATATCCAGGCTCGACCCATTGATCGTCAATATTTACAAGAACTCATCAAGGAGCGCTGTCGTTTACAAGATACTGTCTCTGACAGGGTCGATAACGTGCAAACGGACATCAACGCTTTTGCGAAACCGCTACTTGTCCAGGCCATCAAGGATGAATTCAACTTCGAGCTGGACGTCGCCACGACCTCATTGCGGCTGTACGTTCCCGCCACATTGGGGTTTGGCATCGATACCCAGGCCAGTCGGATCCGGCATTCATCACTGCTGGAAGCCGCGCTGCATAACTTCGAGGAATCCGAAGCGGTGGCCGGTGCGTTTCGCGACGGATCAGGTGTTTTTGTCAAGGACGCTGAAGGAGAGCTGCAGCGTCATGAATTAACGGTCGAAAAATTTGCCGCGTTATGTCGCAAGCTCGATATCGGCAAACAGTATCAGCTACACATAAAGTCTCTTCTGGAACCCGCTGACGTTACTGCGCGCTCAAGACTTGAGCGGGGTTTCATGGCCCATGAGAGGGCTACCTTCAGTGAGACCATGCTCATTGCGTTGTTAAAAAGCGACCTGGATTCCTATGCCTACGGCAAGTTGGGAGAAGTGCGCGATGGCCAGGAAAACATCCTGTATAGAAACCGTCCTTTAAAGGCACACCGACTCTCACTGTTAGGCACGCGGTTGACAGGCATCGTGCTGTTTAGTGCGATGAGCGACCCCTTGGCAATAAAAGAAGCAATTGACCAACTGCTGCCCGAACAGCTGCAACACCTGGTGGAGTGGTCCCGCCACCTCGCGGTTTTGCCGGGGCAGGAATTTGATCTGTTCAAGATTCTTCAGGCCTTTTTTGCCAATGGCCCGACGGGTGTGGTCGAGGAAATGGTTCGCCGCAACGATATCCATGAACAAAGTCGGCTGGACGGGACCCTGATCGCCTACATCCCCGACGATCCGGATCACCCCCTCAAGCAATACGCATCGTTCACCGACTTCATGAAGGAGCTGACGAGCCAGTTGCGCTCTGCGCACTACCAACAATTCTTCAGCCGGTTCGTGCCTCACAAGGACAAGGGGCGCTTCTTTGCACGCATCAACGAGCGCTTTACCACGTTCAAGTGGACACCGCGTGGGCCTCTGGACATGGGCCCGTGGTGGCGCGAGACCGCTGTCGAGAATCCTGATGCCGAACCGATCACCAACGTGATCGAGGGCGATTTCTGGCAGCGATCCTGTCTCTGGCGCAGCGACAAGGCGATTGCCGATGCGCGACAGATCGCCGTGCCCACTGGCGATGAAGACGCTGCTGCGCGCTGGAAACGCCTGACCAGTTACCTGGACATTGGCTGGAACGTTTTCAACTTCGGCGCCATGTTGGTTCCGGGGTTAGGGGAAGCCGTGCTGGCGGTGATGGTTGGCCAAATGATGCTTGAGACCCTGGAGGGCATCGAAGACTGGACCAAAGGCGACAAGGAAGAGGCCTCGTCTCATTTGACCGGGGTACTGATCAATTTCGCCCAACTGGCGCTGATGGGGGCCGGTCACGTGCTACCAGGCGGTAAGCCGGTGGCGGTCAAGGCGTCTCCTTTTCTCGACCAGCTGAAACAGGTCGAGCTGCCCGATGGCACAACCCGTTTGTGGAATCCTGATCTGGGACCCTATGACCACAAAGTGACGTTGTCCATGGATTCGAAAGCCAGCGCACGGGGCCTCCATCGACATAATGACCAGGACATCCTGCCGTTGGGAGGCAAGCATTTTGAGGTAAAGGAAAATCCGCAGACCGGCCAGCCACGACTCAAGCATCCGGCCCGGACGACGGCCTATGAGCCAAGGATGGAGCATAACGGTGCGGGTGCCTGGCACACCGAGCTCGACCGTCCCATCGAGTGGGACAAGGCCCGCCTGATGCGGCGCCTGGGCCCTCGGGCCGATGCGTTCTCCGATGAAACACTGGAGCAAATCCGAATCGCCAGCGGCGTCAAGGAAGATGTGCTGCGTAAGCTGCAAGTGGATACACAGCCGCCACCAGCGTTACTGGCCGACACCTTCAGGCGCTTCAAGGCTTATGCCGATGTGGGCAAACTGGTGGATCAGATTCGGCTCAATCAGGTGGCGCAGGAGTGGGCGGATCACTTGCCTCCCTTGATGACGGAGTTGCGGCGATGGCCCGAGTCCAAGGCCATCGAGCTTTTCCGCGGGCCGCAGTTATGGGGCGACTCCATCGTGCACGGCAATCAGAGCGCCTTGGCTGCAAACCGGGTGAAGGTGACCTTTGCTGAACTGAAAGCCGGCAAGTTATCCGAGCGCGTGGTGGACAGCTTCGACGAACAGGAAATCCAGCAGATGCTCGGCCGCAGTATCGGCAGTGACAGACAGGTGCGAATCGACGCTTTGCAGGAGCGCCTGGCCATCCGTGCAGAGCAGCAGAAAAAGCGCCTCTTCAAGTCATTCTATAAAAATGCAGAAGTTGAAGCGGAGGCTAACGTGGCCTTGCTACAGGACGCGTTCCAGGAGCTGCCGACCAGCGTCGCCAGGGAGCTGCTGGCGGGCGCCACGCCAGAAGAGCTGTCGGTAATGGCCGAACGCAAGCGCGTACCTTTGCGTCTCAAACAGCAGGCCCGGGCGGCGTTGCTGGAGGTGCGGCTGAACCGCGCTTATGAGGGGCTTTTTCTCGATGAGCTGCAAAGCCCGGATACTGAGAGACTGCTTCTGCAATCGCTTGAATCGCTTCCAGGCTGGTCAGAAGACGTGCGCATCGAAGTGCGCAACGATGCCCTGGCAGGCACGCTGGAGGACAGCATCGGAGCGGCTGACGCCGCCATCCGCAAAGTGCTGGTCAAGAACGAGGACGGCTTGTATGAGGCGCGCGATGAAGACGACCATGAGCTCCATGGCCCCGATAATCTTTTTGCCGCTGTCCTGCATGCCTTGCCCGATGCAGAGCGCGATGCGCTGGGCTACCAGATCAATCAATGGCGGACTCTCAGGCAATCCGTTCAGCGATTCCCGCTGAGCCACGACAGGTTCAGGGCGATCCTGGCGGACAATCCTTTGCGCAAACCGAAGTTCGATCCCGCAACCATGAAGCTGCGGGGCGGCATGGAAGGTTTTTCCCAACAGTTTCGTCGGGTCACCGGGCAACTGACCGCGCAGGAGCGCATCCAGTCGCTTCGCCCCGGCTGGGGCGAAGGCGATATTCAAACATTTCTTGAACACAGTGACAGTGGGAGCACGCCCGAGGAACGGGTGGTGGCCCTCGAAGCCGAGTTCAACCAATTCAACCGCAGCTTTCGGCGCTGGCTGGATTCACCACTCGACTCGTTCAGCCTGAGTGCGGATGGCGTTGCACAATGGCAGTCGCGTAATAGTGTGTACAGGGCCGTCAGAAACTGCTGGCAACGCAGCGGTCCCCGCGACCTCGATGTCCATGGAAACCCGCGAGGTTGGGTCCTTGACCTCAGCAACATCCCCATGGGGCGGCACTTGGAAACAATGCCCAAGCTTGAAGCCAATTTCGAGCATGTCACCGAGCTGAAGTTGCCTGATACCGAAATGACTGATGCCAATGCTGCGTTTCTCGAGCATTTCCCGAGGCTGCGAGCCCTGAACATGAACAACAATGCGCTGACCCGGCTGCCAACCGCGATCGGCCGGATGCGCACTCTGACCGAGCTGTACCTGGGCAACAATCAGATCGAATTGACTGTGGAGACCGCAGACGAGTTGAGCAACCTCATCCTGCTCGAATCCGTGGATCTGCGACGCAATCCTCTGGGCCAGGTGCCAAACATCGGCCGCATGCGCATGTTGCACACATTGATTCTGGCGAACACCGGGATCAATACCTGGCCCGCTGGCCTGTTTTCAATACTCCGTTTACGGCACTTCTATCTGAGCCTGCAGGACAATGTCATCACCCTTGTGCCTCAGGTGTTACCCGGTTCCATGGAAGCGGAGTTGCTGGCCAGAACGATACTTAACCGTGAGCCGCAGTGGATATCGCAAGCAAACCTGAATCAGCTCAGAGAATACATTCACTCCGTGGGTCTGGACCCTGATCGGCCTTACCCGCCCCGTGGCGTGCGCGACTCCCTTCAATGGGAGGAAGGCTTGAGGCGAGCGCAATGGGTTGAGTTACAACCCATATGGAATGAGGTGGAAGACGAGATCGGTTCACTGCCGTTTTTCGATAACCTAAGACTGCTCACCCAATCCAGCCACTTTATAAATGACCGCGCCTTCAGGGTGGATTTGACTGCCAAAGTCTGGCGAATGCTGGAGGCCATGGAACAGAACAGCGAACTGCGCAACGAGATTTTCAAATTGGCACGTGAACCGGTCAACTGTGTCGATGCCGGGGCATCGCTGTTCAATGCCATGGGCCTTGAAGTACTGATTCACGAAGCCTACGAATTGGCTAACCCGAGCCTGGTCGAAGCCGAACTGGTGTCGCTGGCCAAGGGTAAATCCCGTCTGGATGAGTTGAGTCGGATCGCCCATAAAAAAATTGCCCGGCGACTGGAGAATGGTGAGGCGTTAAGACGGATCAATGCGCAAGGGGATGTCACGGGGACTATCGATGAAGTCGAGACTCACCTGGCGTATATGACGGACCTCGCCAAGAAGCTGGATTTGCCGTGGCAATCGCGAGACTTACAGTTCAGGGCGGATTCGGGTGTTACCACGCAGATGATCGACGAGGCCTATAAACGTGTGCTGGCGTTGGAAGAGGGCGATCTGCTACGCGATTCGATCAGCGAGCAGCCTTTCTGGGAGTCTTACATTCAGGGCTCCCATCGCGGTGAGTTCAAGGCGATCAGGCGTCGGCTCGATGCGACGACAGAGTTTTACATGGCGCTGGACAGACGGGCGACCGAGTCACTTTCCGTGGAAGAAAAGGCGCAGTTGAAGGAAGAGATCAGGGTGCTCGCCGCGGAGCTTGGCAAACCCGAAAGCGAGTTCGCCCCCGGTCGCGTCATGACCGCCCAAGCGTATGAAACCGACATGAATCTGCTCAATGCCCGCAAACAGACGTTGCTCAAGACATTGACCCAGCAGGCCATGGACCGGGCAAAACTGCAGCGGGTGGAAATCCCCTTCACCGTGCAGCCCTGATTGTCAGCCCGGCACGAAGACTGACGATCTTCGTGCCGGCGTGCCGGTCAGAAGAGAAAATAACGCTGGGCCATCGGCAGCACATCCGCCGGTTCACACCAAAGCAAGACACCGTCAGCCTTGACCTGATACGTCTGCGGGTCGACCTCGATGTCGGGCAGATAGTTGTTGTGGATCAGGTCGGTTTTCTGCACCTCGCGGCAACCTTTGACCACAGCGATTTTTTTCTTCAAGCCCAAGGCTTCAGGAAGACCGGCTTCATGGGCCGCCTGGCTGATAAACGTCAGGCTGGTAGCATGCAGCGAACCTCCGTAGCTGGCGAACATCGGGCGGTAATGCACCGGTTGTGGCGTTGGTATTGACGCGTTGGCATCGCCCATCAGGCTGGCCGCGATGGCGCCACCCTTGAGGATCAACGTTGGTTTGACCCCGAAGAACGCGGGTCGCCAAAGCACCAGGTCGGCCCATTTGCCCACTTCGATCGAGCCCACTTCATGGCTGATGCCATGGGTGATTGCGGGGTTGATGGTGTACTTGGCGATGTAGCGTTTGGCGCGGAAGTTGTCGTTGCCTTCGCCGTCCTGGGGCAGCGGGCCGCGCTGCTTTTTCATCTTGTCGGCGGTTTGCCAGGTGCGCGTGATCACCTCGCCGACGCGGCCCATGGCCTGGCTGTCGGAGCTGATCATCGAGAATGCGCCGAGATCGTGAAGGATGTCCTCGGCAGCGATGGTTTCGCGGCGGATTCGGCTTTCGGCGAAGGCTACGTCTTCGGCAATGCTCGGGTCCAGGTGGTGGCAGACCATCAACATGTCGAGGTGTTCGTCGATGGTGTTTCGGGTGAACGGTCGGGTCGGGTTGGTCGAACTCGGCAACACGTTGGCGGAGCCGCAGGCCTTGATGATGTCCGGGGCATGACCGCCACCCGCACCCTCGGTGTGGTAGGTGTGGATGGTGCGGCCCTTGAAGGCGGCCAGGGTGGTTTCGACGAAGCCCGATTCGTTGAGGGTGTCGGTGTGAATGGCCACTTGTACGTCGTACTGGTCGGCGACGGTGAGGCAGTTGTCGATGCTCGCCGGGGTGGTGCCCCAGTCTTCGTGGAGCTTGAGGCCAATGGCGCCGGCCTTGACCTGTTCGATCAGCGGCTCGGGCAGGCTGGCGTTACCCTTGCCGGTCAAGCCGATGTTCATCGGGAAGGCGTCGGCGGCCTGGAGCATGCGCGCCAGGTGCCATGGCCCGGAAGTGCAGGTCGTGGCATTGGTGCCGGTGGCCGGCCCGGTGCCGCCGCCGATCATGGTGGTGACACCGCTCATCAGCGCTTCTTCTATCTGCTGCGGGCAGATGAAGTGGATGTGGGTGTCGATGCCGCCAGCGGTAAGGATCATGCCTTCACCGGCAATGACTTCGGTGCTGGCACCGATGGCGATAGTCACGTTGGGTTGCACGTCCGGGTTGCCAGCCTTGCCGATGGCTGCAATGCGACCGTCCTTGAGGCCGACATCGGCCTTGACGATGCCCCAGTGGTCGATGATCAGCGCATTGGTGATCAGGGTGTCGACGACCTCGGCGGCGAGCAGCTGGCTCTGGCCTTGACCATCGCGGATCACTTTGCCGCCACCGAATTTCACCTCTTCGCCGTAAGTGGTGAAGTCCTTTTCCACTTCGATCCACAGCTCGGTGTCGGCCAGGCGAACCTTGTCGCCGACAGTGGGGCCGTACATGTCGGCGTAGGCTTGACGGGAAATTTTCATCACAGTTCCTTGCACAAATTCATCGTTCCCACGCTCTGCGTGGGAATGCCGCCGTGGACGCTCTGCGTCCGCTTTTTGTGACGCGAAGCGTCACGGGATGCATGCCCACGTAGAGCGTGGGAACGATCGGTTAACCAAGGTCACCCATGATCCTGCCGGCAAAGCCGAACACCCGGCGGTGCCCGGCCAGGTCGACAAGCTCGACCTCGCGGCTCTGCCCCGGTTCGAAACGCACGGCGGTGCCGGCGGGGATGTTCAGGCGCATGCCGCGACTGGCGGCGCGGTCGAAGGTCAGGGCATCGTTGGTTTCGAAAAAATGGTAGTGCGAACCGACCTGGATCGGCCGATCGCCGCTGTTCGCCACCTTCAAACTGACCGTGCGGCGGCCAACGTTGAGTTCGATATCGCCGGGCTGGATCTGATATTGACCGGGAATCATCAATGGGCTCCCTGGAGAATCTTGTAGTAGAGGGCGGTGGGTTTGTAGCAGCCGCTCGGGTCGCAGGCGTAGTCGGGGATTTCACCGACGCGGGTGTAGCCCAATGCCTTGTAGAAGTCTTCAGCCGGGGAACCAGCCTCGGTATCGAGGTAGAGCATGCCGCGTTTGTGTTGCAGGGCAGCCTGCTCCACGGCCGTCATCAATTGCTGGCCCAGGCCTCGACGACGCGCATGCTCGCGCACCAGCAATTTCTGCACCTCGGCGCGGTTCAGGCCATTGGCCTTCTGGCATAGGGTCAACTGTACGCTGGCCTGCACTTGTTCGTCCTTGACCACTACCCACAACAACACGTTGCCCTTGTTCAGGTTCTCCTGAACTTCATCGAAATACGCGCGGGCCTGCGTAGCATCGAGGTTGGCCATGAAGCCGACGCTGGCGCCATATCCGACGGCGTCGAGCAGCAGGTCAATCAATCCCTGGCGATAGTGCGCAAAGCTTTCAACGTTGACGCGTCGCAGTTGAGCGGGGTTCATCGGGTATCACTCCTTGCTGGCGGCCGGAGGCTGCGCGCCAGGATTGAGGGTCAGTTGCATGAAGGTCAGGTCCAGCCAGCGACCGAACTTGGTGCCCACCTGAGGCATCTGCCCGGTGGTCACGAATCCGATGCGCTCATGCAGGCGAATCGAGGCGGCGTTGCCGCTTTCGATGGCCGCGACCATCACGTGTTTGCCGCAGGCCCTGGCGCGCTCGACCAGGGCATCCATCAGTTGCGGCCCAAGGCCGTTGCCGCGCTGGTCACTACGCACGTAGACCGAATGCTCGACGGTATGTCGGAAACCATCGAACGGTCGCCAGTCACCAAACGAAGCGTAGCCCAACACGTTGTTCTCGCTGTCGACGATGACCAGGATCGGATACCCCTGGGATTGCCGGGCGCTGAACCAGGCCTGGCGGTTGCCGAGGTCGACCGCCTGTTCGTTCCAGATCGCCGTGGTGTTGAGCACCGCATCGTTGTAGATGTCACGGATGGCCGGCAGGTCGGCATGCACGGCATCGCGAATGGTGTAGGTCATGGTGAAGCCTCAAGCGATCGGTTGATGGACGGTGACCAGTTTGGTGCCGTCGGGAAAGGTCGCTTCGACCTGGATCTCCGGGATCATTTCCGGGATGCCTTCCATCACTTGTTCGCGGCTGAGCAGGGTGGTGCCGTAGTGCATCAGCTCGGCCACGGTCTGGCCGTCGCGGGCGCCTTCGAGCAACGCGGCGGAGATGTAGGCCATGGCTTCCGGGTAGTTGAGTTTCACGCCGCGGGCCAAACGCCGCTCGGCGACGAGGCCGGCGGTGAAGATCAGCAGCTTGTCTTTTTCACGTGGGGTCAGGTCCATGGTTGGGAATCCATCTGGGCAGATAAAAAGTTCGGATCATGTGAATACATAACCTGTAGGAGCGGTGTTCAGGTGCTCCATATTCTGGGTGGGATGGCTTCTCGCTCAAGCAATGCAGGGCGCAATAATCGCCACAGATCAATCAGCCAGCCTCGTGCCAGCAGTGCTTCGCTTGCCAGGCAACGGGCAACCAGAAGCCCCGGCAACTGGGTCAAATCTCCGCGTACGTCATTGCTCAGCGAACGGCATCGTTCCAGTAACTCACTGTCGACCTCCCCGGTCACCAGCAAGGTGGCAAACACCGGCTGTCCATCCAACCCGATCGGCGAATCGAGCAACCCGTCACCGCCAACGATGCGCTGGCGTTCATGCCAGAGCAACTCGCCGTCGCGGCGGATATCCAGTTGTGCCTGGAAATGACCGAGATCGAAGCGCTCACCACTGGCCGGGCGACCCAGCGCCACCACGTCCCAGTAGAACAGCCGGGCATCGCCTTGCAGATCAATGGATGTGCTGAGCTCGGCGCGGGCATCGCTGAAGATGATCGTCTCTTGCGGCAGCCACTCCAGTGTCGCCCCTTGGGCCACTTTCAGGTCGAGTTTCTGATACGCCGGCGCTGCTGCGCGATACCACTTGGCGGCGCCGGGACTGGTGATCTGTGCCCACGCCGCGTGGCCGACGCTGGCACTGATGTCCAGCCGGTCACCGCCGGCAATCCCGCCCGGCGGATGCACGATGATGTGCTGGCACACCCCGGGCCCTTCTGCATACAGGTGCTTCTGCACCCGCAGCGGGCCTTTGTGTCGTCGCTGGACCGGGCGCGTGCTATCGCCGAATCGGGCGTAACCCAGTTCCAGCTCGGCATGCCAGCTCGGGGTAAACAGGGCAGCAGGAAGAGGTAAATTCATATTTTCTGATTATCGTCGAGACGCCACAGATTAGATCGTAACCAGGCCGCGTACACCCTCGGCTTCCATGTTTTCTCCACGGCCCTGCTGCACGATCTCGCCACGGGACATCACCAGGTAGTGATCGGCCAATTCGGCCGCGAAATCGTAGAACTGCTCTACCAGCAAAATCGCCATGTCGCCGCGAGCCGCGAGTTTCTTGATCACGGCACCGATCTCCTTGATCACCGACGGCTGGATGCCTTCGGTGGGTTCGTCGAGGATCAGCAGGCGAGGTCGGCTGGCCAGGGCTCTGCCGATTGCAAGCTGCTGTTGTTGACCACCGGACAAATCACCACCACGCCGGTGCTTCATCTGCAACAGCACCGGAAACAACTCGTAGATGAATGCCGGTACTTCCCTGGCTTCGGAACCGGGGAAGCGCGACAGACCCATCAGCAGATTTTCCTCCACGGTAAGGCGGCCGAAGATTTCCCGTCCCTGCGGTACGTAGGCGATGCCGGCATGCACCCGCTGGTGCGGCTTGAACGTGGTGATCGGCTTACACTCCCAATTGACCGCGCCTTCCTTGGCCGGCAACAACCCCATCAGGCATTTGAGCAGGGTAGTCTTGCCCACGCCGTTACGGCCGAGCAGGCAGGTGACTTCACCGACCTTCACGTCAAACGTCAGGCCGCGCAGGATGTGGCTACCGCCGTAGTACTGGTGCAGCTTGTCGACTTGCAGCATGTTCGAATTCTCCCGGTGATCGTTCCCACGCTCTGCGTGGGAATGCATACCGTGACGCTTCGCGTCACCCTAGCGCAGGAGTTGAGCCCTGCATTGTCAGTGGGACGCGGAGCGTCCCGGGCGGCATTCCCACGCGGAGCGTGGGAACGATCAAGCCTAGCGACCGAGATACACGTCGATCACCCGTTCGTTTTCCTGCACCTGTTCCAGCGACCCTTCGGCCAGCACGCTGCCCTGGTGCAACACGGTGACGTGGTCGGCGATCGAGCCGACGAAGCCCATGTCGTGTTCCACCACCATCAGCGAATGCTTGCCGGCCAGGGTCTTGAACAATTCGGCGGTGAATTCGGTTTCGGCGTCGGTCATGCCGGCCACCGGCTCGTCGAGCAGCAGCAATTGCGGGTCTTGCATCAACAACATGCCGATTTCCAGGAACTGCTTCTGGCCGTGGGACAGCAAACCGGCGGGGCGATTGACCGATGCGGTCAGGCGAATGGTGTCGAGCACCTCGGCGATACGGTCTTTCTGCTCACCGCTCAAGCGCGCCCGCAGACTGGCCCACACCGATTTATCGGTTTTCTGCGCCAGCTCCAGGTTCTCGAACACACTCAAGGCTTCGAACACGGTCGGTTTCTGGAATTTGCGGCCGATGCCGGCCTGGGCAATCTGTACTTCGCTCATTTGCGTCAGGTCCAGGGTTTCGCCGAACCAGGCCTTGCCGTGGGTGGGGCGGGTCTTGCCGGTGATCACATCCATGAGCGTGGTCTTGCCCGCGCCATTGGGGCCGATGATGCAGCGCAACTCGCCGACCCCGATGTACAGGTTCAAATCGTTCAACGCCTTGAAGCCATCGAAACTGACGCTGATGTCTTCCAGGGTCAGGATCGTGCCGTGGCGGGTGTTCAGGCCTTTGCCGGCACGCTGGCCGATGCCGATGGCATCACGGCTGCTGCCAGCGTCCCTATTCGGTTCCAGAGGCGGAAAAAATGCCGGTTCGAGCATGAATTCAGCGCTTGCAGTGACTCTCATTGTTCACCTCTTTTCTTCAGCAAACCGATCACGCCCTTGGGCAGGTACAGGGTGACGATGATGAACAGCGCGCCAAGGAAAAACAGCCAGTATTCCGGGAAGGCCACGGTGAACCAGCTCTTCATGCCATTGACCACGCCCGCGCCCAGCAAGGGGCCGATCAAGGTGCCGCGACCGCCGAGGGCTACCCAGACCGCCGCTTCGATCGAGTTGGTCGGCGACATTTCACTCGGGTTGATGATGCCCACCTGCGGCACGTACAACGCACCGGCGAGGCCGCACAACACCGCGCTCAACACCCACACGAACAACTTGAACCCGCGCG
Organism: Pseudomonas sp. G5(2012); assembly: GCF_000408945.1. Lineage (NCBI taxonomy): Bacteria > Pseudomonadati > Pseudomonadota > Gammaproteobacteria > Pseudomonadales > Pseudomonadaceae > Pseudomonas > Pseudomonas sp. G5(2012). The sequence continues at coordinate 64,529 of NZ_APIO01000039.1, read as the reverse complement.
GGTCGTAGCCGCAGAACATCAAGCGATTTTCCGCGTCGCGCAGTGCGGTCAGCACTCGGCCAAACTTGCTCTGCGCCAGGCGCCAACCGATGTACAGGCTCGCCACCAGCAACAGCACCGTGGCGAAAAACAGCACCGCACGGGTGCCAGGTTCCGTGATGCCAAAGCCAAGAATGGTGCGGAAGTTGGTGAAGCCGTTGTTGCCGCCAAAACCGGTTTCGTTGCGGAAAAACAGGAGCATGCCGGCGAAGGTCAGGGCCTGGGTCATGATCGAGAAATACACGCCCTTGATTCGCGAGCGAAAGGCGAAGAAACCGAACACCAACGCCAGCAATCCCGGGGCCAGCACCACCAGGCACATGGCCCAGAGGAAGCTTTCGGTGCCGGTCCAGTACCAGGGCAATTCGGACCACGACAGGAACGTCATGAAGGCCGGCAAGCCATCGCCCGAGGCCTGGCGCATCAGGTACATGCCCATGGCGTAACCGCCAAGGGCGAAGAACAGGCCATGGCCGAGGGACAACAGGCCGGCATAACCCCAGACCAGATCGAGTGCGAGGGCGACGATGGCGTAGCAAAGAATCTTGCCAACCAACGTCAGTGTGTAGGCCGAGACATGGAAGACGCTGTCCGGCGACAACAACGACAGCAATGGCAACGCCAACAGTAAAACAAGGATTACCGCACCGACGGCAATCGTGACTTTGGGACCGGCCTTTTGGCTGGCGGTAAGCATCAGGGGCTGGTTCATCAGTCGATCACCCGTCCTTTCAGTGCGAAGAGGCCTTGCGGACGTTTCTGGATGAACAGAATGATCAGCGCGAGGATGAGGATCTTGCCGAGCACGGCACCGATTTGCGGTTCAAGAATCTTGTTGGCGATCCCCAGGCCAAACGCGGCCAACACGCTGCCTGCCAGTTGCCCGACACCGCCGAGCACCACCACCAGGAACGAGTCGATGATGTAGCTCTGGCCGAGGTCCGGCCCGACGTTTCCGATCTGGCTCAGCGCCACGCCGCCGAGTCCGGCAATGCCCGAGCCGAGGCCGAAGGCGAGCATGTCCACGCGCCCGGTGGGCACACCGCAGCAGGCCGCCATGTTGCGATTCTGGGTGACCGCACGCACGTTCAAACCCAGGCGCGTCTTGTTCAGCAGCAGCCAGGTGAGTACCACCACAAACAACGCGAACGCGATGATCACGATTCGGTTGTACGGCAGCACAAGATTGGGCAGCACTTGAATCCCGCCGGATAACCACGCCGGGTTGGCCACCTCGACGTTTTGCGCGCCGAACACCAGGCGCACCAACTGGATCAGCATCAGGCTGATGCCCCAGGTGGCGAGCAGGGTTTCCAGCGGGCGGCCGTAGAGGTGGCGAATGACCGTGCGCTCCAGCGCCATGCCGATGGCGGCGGTGACGAAGAACGCCACCGGCAGCGCGATCAGCGGATAGAACTCGATGGCCTGCGGTGCGTAACGTTGGAACATCAACTGCACGACGTAGGTCGAGTAGGCGCCAAGCATCAGCATTTCGCCGTGGGCCATATTGATCACACCCAGCAGGCCGAAGGTGATCGCCAGGCCGAGCGCGGCGAGCAACAGGATCGAGCCCAGGGACATGCCGCTGAACGCCTGGCCCAGCAGTTCGCCAATCAGCAGTTTGCGCTTGACCTGGGCGAGGCTGGTTTCAGCAGCGGTGCGCACGTTGGCATCGGTTTCGACGCCGGACTCAAGCAATCCTTCGAGGCGGGTGCGGGCCAATGGGTCGCCGGTTTCGCCGAGCAGTCTTACGGCCGCGAGGCGCACCGTCGGGTCGGTGTCCACCAGTTGCAGGTTGGCCAGCGCCAGGCTAAGTGCGGCGTGAACGCCTTCATCTTTTTCGCCAACGAGTTGCTGGTCGAGGAATTTCAGCTGCGCGGGTTTGGCGCTTTTCTGCAATTGCTGTGCGGCAACCAGACGAGTTTTGGCATCGGCGGCGAGCAATTGATGGCTGGCAAGGGCGGTGTCGATCAGACCCCGCAGGCGGTTATTCAGACGCAATGTTTTCGGTTGACCATCGATGGTCAACACCCCTTGTTGCAGGGCGTGGATCAACTCGATACGCACCGGATCGGGCTGCGCGGCCCAGGCTTCCAGCAGTTTTGCCTGTTGCATGGGGTTGGCGACGACGAAGTCTTCGGCATCGCCCGCGAAAGTGGCCATCGGCAACAGAAGTGCGATGGCGAGGATGAAGCGGTAAAGGGCAGTGGGCATATCGTTAGCCTTACTCGGTCAATGTGGGAGCGAGCCTGCTCGCGAAAGCGGTCTGACATTCACCATCAATGTCGACTGTCAGGGCCTCTTCGCGAGCAGGCTCGCTCCCACAGGGAACTGTGTCGGGCCTGAGCTGTACGGTCAGGCCCGGCATCCATTGGCTCAGTTGCTCTTCACCGCATACTCCGGCTTCTTGTCGTTGCCCGGGATGAACGGGCTCCACGGCTGGGCGCGGATCGGCCCTTCTGTCTGCCATACCACGTTGAACTGACCGTCGGCCTGGATCTCGCCGATCATCACCGGCTTGTGCAGGTGGTGGTTGGTCTTGTCCATGGTCAGGGTGTAGCCGGACGGCGCGGCAAAGGTCTGGCCGGCCAGCGCTTCGCGAACCTTGTCGACGTCGGTGGACTTGGCTTTTTCGGCGGCCTGCGCCCACATGTGGATGCCGACGTAGGTGGCTTCCATCGGGTCGTTGGTCACGGCTTTATCGGCGCCTGGCAGGTTGTGTTTCTTCGCATAGGCTTTCCAGTCGGCGACGAATTTCTTGTTCGCCGGGTTCTCCACCGACTCAAAGTAATTCCATGCTGCGAGGTTGCCCACCAGTGGCTTGGTGTCGATGCCGCGCAGTTCTTCTTCGCCCACCGAGAAGGCCACGACCGGCACGTCAGTGGCTTTCAGTCCCTGGTTCGCCAGTTCCTTGTAGAACGGCACGTTGGAATCGCCATTGACCGTCGAGATGACCGCTGTCTTGCCACCAGCCGAGAATTTCTTGATGTTAGCGACGATGGTCTGGTAGTCGCTGTGACCGAACGGCGTGTAGACCTCTTCGATGTCCTTGTCGGCCACGCCTTTGGAGTGCAGGAACGAACGCAGGATCTTGTTGGTGGTCCGCGGGTAGACGTAGTCGGTACCGAGCAGGAAGTAGCGCTTGGCACTGCCACCTTCCTCGCTCATCAGGTATTCGACGGCCGGGATCGCCTGCTGGTTTGGCGCGGCACCGGTGTAGAACACGTTCGGCGACATCTCTTCACCTTCGTATTGCACCGGATAGAACAGCAGGCCATTGAGCTCTTCGAACACCGGCAACACCGATTTGCGCGACACCGAGGTCCAGCAACCGAATACCACGGCGACCTTGTCCTGGGTCAGCAGCTGTCGGCCCTTTTCCGCGAACAGAGGCCAGTTCGACGCCGGGTCCACCACCACCGCTTCAAGCATCTTGCCGTTCACGCCGCCCTTGGCGTTGATCTCGTCGATGGTCATCAGTGCCATGTCCTTGAGCGATGTTTCCGAGATCGCCATGGTGCCGGACAACGAATGCAGGATACCGACCTTGATGGTCTCGGCGGCCTGGACAGTCCAGGTCATGCCCATCGCGGCAATGCTTGCCGTGAGTGTGAAAGCCTTGATCAAACTGCGACGCTTCATTGTGCGATCTCCATGAACGTTGGATATTTTTCTTGGTTGGCAGATGCGGACTACTGAAGGGTCTTTAGCAAGGGCTGTGCCTAACGCCCGAAGTGCTTTACCTGAAGGGGAAAACCGTTCGGCGAATGCGCCGCCTGCACCGTGAGCGAGCACAACAGTGCAGGTGGGGCATGGCGATGCGCCCAACTGGTGCCGAACGTTGCTGGTAGTAACTATGTACCGCCCGGGCACTGTTTTCCGGTGCAAGAGTGGGGCTCTATCAGTGAATCAAAGGAGCACCACTTCATGGATGAACAATCACAACAGCACTACTCGGGAGGTGCGGGATCTGCGCTGCATGTACTGGCCAGGGAGTTCCTGTCGGCGGACGATGCCGCCCGTTATGCCCATGAGCGAGTCGGTCACCGCCGCGACAGCGGGTATCTCGGCTATATCCTTCAGCGAAGCGATCTACGATTTGTCATAACCGAACCGGCCGAGCATCAGGTCAGTATCGTTTCCCATCACCAGGTGATCCCCGACAATCACGTCTTGCACAGTCGTTTCTATTCTCACCCTGCGCTTTCGACGCTCGACGCAGGCAAGGTTGCGCAGCTGAAATGGTCTGTCGAAGATGCAGCGACGAGCTTGCTGATATTCAGCGTCCATGAGTTGCACAACATCCTGAGCGCCAGTTATCCGGTTTATCTTTCGGGAGCCGAAGACAGTTTGATCAGTTTCACGCCCGATAGCCCGCACGAGTTGAAGCTGCTGCAGATGCTCGGAACGGACGAAAAACCGGAGGCTTTTGCCAAGGCTCTCGCCTCGGGGGCGGTCAAACCGGAACAACTGGTTTTGGAGTTGGCAGCTGTCGGCAATCTGCAGGTCCTCATCAGCAACGGCAGCTGGCGACCACGGGGAAAAATCACCGGGGAGCGCATTCCGGGCCCCTGGGAGCGAACCGTGCCGGAGCGGGTGTCTTTTGGGGCGGTGTTCCCGTCAGCCGATGAGGCGGCACTTGATCGCTATTCCAGGGACACGGGGCACCACGACGAGGAACAGACCTGGTTCGGGTTCATCCTCAAGCAACAGGGCAAGGAGGAATACGTCGCCTCCGAACTGGTCCCGGTTGGTGGTGTGCGAGACAAGCTTTATTCGTTGCGCAGTTTGTTCAGCGAATCCAGAACCCTGGGGACTATCTACCCCGAGTCATTTATACCGCATTCCTATTTTTACTCGCGTCAGCGCGTCAAGCATGCGCGAGACGAATCCAGGCGCTGGTTGGCCCAGCACTTCATCGTGCCACGAGATCTTTTTATTGTTGTTTACAACTCAAAAAGACGTCCGGTGATGGAGGGGTTTGTGCCCATTCCTCTCTATATTTCTACCCAGGACGGGGCACTGCTGAAGTATGTCCAACGCAAGGGCTCCAAGCTGTTCGAAAACGACGCCCCGAACCTGGGCCTGGAAGACATTCAAACCCACCTGGCCAATGGCAAGCTCACGTCGACCGGTTTTGTCAGGGTAGCCGCTAACAGCGGTACCTTGCAGGTGATGCGCACCAGTCAGTGCTGGGACAGGAAAGGTCTGATCGACGCCCTCTGGGCGCCAGCTCTGTTCGTGGAACGTCGAGCCTTGAGTCCGGTTTTCTTTTCGGCCGATGACGCTGCGCTGCATGCTCGCTCGCAAGTTCCGCAAGGCAAGACAGGGGCGTTTGGCGGCCTGATCCTCAAGCGCGCCGACGGTTTTTTCGTAGCCACCGATCCGATCGACATTCCTCAGGAAGACTTTGATATCAAGTGGGTGTTTCCCGATGAAGCGGTCACTGCCGGCCAGTTTCCGGCAGGCTGCAGTATTGTTGCGCGGTATCGCTCACGGGTGCTGCGGGCGCTGCCTGTGGTATTGGCGAGCGCTGATAGAGAGCTTTATCTCAACATGCTGTCTGTCGATGTGGTTTACACGGCATTTACTCGTAAGGAACAAACACTCGACGAGTACTTGTTTGCACCTGACGGATCGACCATCCGTTTTCGAGTCGGAGCGTGGGAGCGAATCCGCGCCGACCTGGGCGCGATATTGAGTGCCTCGGGTAAACCGGCTAGCGACCTGGATGGAGCCTGGATCAAGGAGCAGATCCATCTGGGCCGGTTGTCACCGACGGACTGGGTAAAAAAACTGGCCAAGTCCGGTTATCTGCAAGTGGTCGTGGGGAGTCGCTTGTGGGGCTATGCGCGTGCGGTCATAGAATTTACGCCATTTGCAACGGCTATCCGCCCGAGCAATCGCAGGAATGCGGTGTCGGAACCCGCTTACAGCCCGTTGCATATTCGCGAGCAGGATGCCGCGCGCTGTGCCCATGAGCGGGCCGGCAGTCGTGCCGCACTGAGTTTTGGATTCTTGCTCAGGAATGCCCGCGACGGTTCTTTCATGGCAACCTTGCCCATTGAGGCACGAAACGCAACGTTCGACTACCAACGTGTCTTTCCGGGTGCGTTACCTTACCGCTTCGTCACCAGCGGCTTGTACATGTGTGGTGCGCAAGCGCCTCAGAATCTGTCGGACGATGATTATCGGCACTTCTTTTCACCAATCGATGTGAGTCAGGCACGTGTTGTTGCGAACTCAGCCCAGGGCTACCGGTCGATTTACTTCTCCTGCGCCGACGGTGCCTTGTTACAGTTCAAGATGAGCGCCTTCGATTCGGCTATGACACTGGATAAGTTTGGGCAGGTCGAATTCAAGGACAATCCGTTCGCGTCATCTGCACAGGCGCAGGAGGACTGGCGCGACATCGAGCAGGGCAAGTTCAGCCTGACCGGTTACATTCGGCGCATGGCGGTGGCCGGACGACTGGAGGTCCTGGTGACAAGCCCCTACTGGTCTTGCCCGGGAGTGGTGGGTGCCGACTGGGTTCCACGGATGCCTGCTGTTTCCGACGCTGAACGGTGGGCACTCAATCCCGTCCTGCCTTTGGGACCCGTGTTTCACCATCCCGACGATGCGGCTCGTCATGCACAGCATCGGGCGGCGGGTGTCGGTGGGCAGCCCGCGGCGCTGACCAGCGCCGTGCTCGGCAAAACCGCAACCCGTTCGTACGTCGGCGTGGAGCCCGTTGTGGACACACCTTCCTCCTATGTTGCGCTGCACCGTATCTTCCGCACCGCGAACGACCCGTCGACTTCGCCCAGGAATAAAGCGCCGCAGTTTCCTGAGGGTTACACGCTGATGGCGGGCCACGAGATGTCCTTGTCGCCCGCCATCCCCACCGCCCCGCTGGAGGTGGACTATGCATCGGCCGCGTCGGTCTATGAACACACCCATGCCATGAAAGCCAAAGGGTTTGATATTGACGCGTTCTACTACTCGACGCGTCATGGTGCGCTACTCAAATACGACCCCACCCACTCCTCGGAAGAAGGCCGGTTTTTACTCACCGGACATTTTACGTCATCCGAAGATTTTGTTCTGAAGTTGGCGGTTGTTGGTGGGCTGAGGGTGCTCAAGACGGCAGCTGACTGGAATCAGGCGGGCAGACTGGGACAGGACTGGAGAGTCGCTCGTCAACAGGTGCCCGACGTTTCCGATAAGCCGACTCGGGATGAGCTGTAATCTCGAGTCTACAGTCGTGGTGCGGCTGGCAAGGAAATTCGCAATTGCCAGTGAGATGCGCGGGGCCCCCGCGCATCTCGCCTGACTCAGGATGACGGTGAGGCGGTTTCAGTTTGCCGGGTCAGGCGCGACAACAGCAGCCGATCGAGCAGCCATACCACCACCAGCGAGATCCCCACCAACGGGAACGCCACCGCCAGGGCGAACATGATCACCATCGCGGTTTTCCATTTCGGCAGGTCGTGGCGCAGCGGTGGGACACCGAACTTGCCTTGCGGACGGCGTTTCCACCAGATCACCACGCCGCTGACCGCGCTGAGCAAGATCATCAGGCAGATCAGCAGGATAATGATCTGGTTGAGCGTGCCGAACATCTTGCCTTCGTGCAGCATCACGCCGATTTCCGTGGCGCGGGCGACGACGCCGTATTGCTCGTAGCGTACGTCGGCGAGGACGTCGCCAGTGTACTGATCGATGTGAAGGGTGGCGTCATTGCGTGGGTCATCGGCGAACACAGCGATGGTGAATACGCCAGTGGCCGTGGTCGGGAAGGTGATGCTGTAGCCGGGCTCGACCTTGCGTTGCACGGCGATGTTCTGCACATCCTGCAGGCTGATGGTCGGCGCGGCGGGACCGGTTGGCGCTGCGCCGTGGGCCATGTGTTCGGCATGATCGCCGGACATCGGCATCGGCGTATTTTCCATGGCCCACGGCACAGTCTGGCGGGTGGCGCTGTTGAGGCTGCGCGCTTCGACGTCGGACTTTGGCACGTTGTCCCACATCGCCGCCGGAAAGACATTCCACACGGCGGCGTATTGCTGGCCCCAGAAGCCGGTCCAGGTCATGCCGCTGAGCAGCATCACCAGCAACAACGAGGCGCCCCAGAAGCCGGTGACGGCATGCAGGTCACGCCACAACACCCGGCCTCGACTGTTCAGGCGAGGCCAGAGAATGCCTGCGGCCTGACCACGGGGCCACCACAGAAACACCCCGGAAACCACCAGCACCACCCCCCAACCAGCGGCCAGTTCCACCAGTCGGTCACCCACGGTGCCGATCATCAGTTCGCCGTGAATCGCTCGCGCGACCGCCTGCAGGTTCTTCTTGGCATCTTGCTCGCCGAGAATGTCACCGTGATACGGGTCGACGAACACATTCAGCTCGTTACCACCGTTGAGCACGACAAACTGGGCACTGCGCTGGGGGGTTACCGGCGGCAGGTATTGTTTGATCGTGCCTTGTGGATAGGCGGCCTTGACCCGGTTGAGCAGGTCATCGGCCGGCACCGTGTGGTGTCCGGCAGGGACGTTGAGCAGGCTGCTGTACATCAGTGAGTCGAGTTGCGGTTTGAACAGGTAAATGGTGCCGGTCAGGGCCAGCATCACCATGAATGGCGCAACGAACAATCCGGCATAGAAGTGCCAGCGCCAGGCCAGGTTGTAGAAATTCACTTTGGGCTGTTTCATCGGTTGTGCTCCGCTTGGCGAATCAATTGTCTGTAAAAGATCGCAGCCTCGTTTCACTCGACAGCTCCTGCAGGAGCCTGCGATCTTTTGACTTTTGTTGTTAGAAACTCATATCAATCCTGGTCCAGAGCGTGCGCCCCGGTTCCTTGATGGCTTGCGGATCATTGGCCGGGTAACCGAAACCGGCGTTGCCGGCCAGGTTCAAATGTTCGGCGTAGGCCTTGCCGAACAGGTTGTCGACGCCGCTGCTGACCTTCCAATGCTGGTTGATCCGATAGGCACCGTTGAGCGAGAACACGGCAAAACCCGGGGTCTTGTCGAAGTCCTTGCCGACCACGTTGCCTTTGTTCTGGTCGATACGGTTTTGCGCGGCAACCACTCTCCACAGTGCGCCGGTGCTCCAGTTGTCTTCGCTGTAGGTCAAGCCGAAGCGGGCGTCCAGCGGCGGCATTTGTGGCAAGGCGCTGCCATCGCTGCTGTTCTTGCCCCAGGCGTAGGCCAGGGTGGCGTCGGCTTTCCAGTGCTCGTTGAGTGGGTAGGCGGCACCCAGTTCGCCACCCATGATTCGCGCATCGATGTTCTGTGCTTGAGAGGTCATGCCCATCATGGCTGGCGTGTAGTTGAACAGGATGTAGTCGCGCACCTGGCCGATGTAGGCCGAGGCCCAGGCTTCGAGATCTTCAGCTTTGTATTGCAGGCCGAAGTCGAGCTGGGTGGTTTTCTCGGGCTTGATCGAATCGAAGGCATTCACCGATCCGGCGGGGCCGGAATTGGGCGAAAACAGTTCCCAGTAGTCCGGGAAGCGCTGGGTGTGGCCCAGGCCCGCATACAGTGTGGTCGGGCTGTCGGCCAGGTCGTGTTCGTAGCGCATGAAGCCACTGGGCAGCGTATCGGCACGCGTGTCGTCGGCGGTTGGGTTGGGGCGAGTCATCATCCCCGAGCCGATGGTTTGCCGGTAATCCTTGGCCGAAGCGCGGTCCAGGCGGGCGCCGGTGATGAGCCGGTCACGCTCGGCGGCGTACCAGGTCAGTTCGCTGAACACTCCGTAATTGTGAAAGTCGGCGTCCTTGGTGTACGGCTGGTCCTTGTAGGTGTCGATGCCCATGGCGCTGCGTTGGCGGTGCTCGTTGGTCTGCGCATCAATGCCACTGACCAACTGCACATCGGCCCAACGCCAGGTGGCCTTGACTCGCGCGCCGAGGGTGCGCCGGTCCACATTGGAGGCCATGGGGCCGGCCATCATCCCGGTGCCGGATGGTGTGCGCAGGGTGTAGTTGTCCATCACGTGGTCGGCATAGTTGTAGTAGACCTGCGCCTCGAGCTGTTCCAGCACGTCGCTGATGTTGGACTTCTCGAAGCGCAGGCCGAGGCTCTCGCGCTTGAACTGCGAACCGTCCATGCCGCGTCCTGCGTAACGTGCCTCGCCGTCACCCTTGCCGGCGGTCAACTCCAGCAGGGTATCGGCGTCCGGTGTCCAGCCGAGCGCAACGTCGCCGTTCCACTTGTCATAACGCGATGCCACGGTGTCGTTGTTGCCATCCTTGTAGTCGTCGGCCTGGGCGGTGTTACCGATCACCCGCACATAACCCAGTGGCCCGCCGGCGGCTGCGTCCACCAGCTTGTCAAAACGGCCATTGGAGCCGGCCAGCACACTGGCGTTCACCCGCGTGCCGAGTTCGCCGAAGCTTTCCGGCTCGCGGTCGAAGAGGATGGTGCCGGCCGAAGCCCCCGGTCCCCAAAGCACGGTCTGCGGACCTTTGATGACGGTCAGTGTGTCGTAGGTTTGCGGGGAAATGTAAGAGGTCGGAGCGTCCATTCGGCCGGGGCACGCGCCGAGCATCATGCCGCCGTTGGTGAGGATGTTCAGGCGTGAGCCAAACATGCCGCGCAACACCGGGTCGCCGTTGGTACCGCCATTGCGCACCTGGGCGAAGCCCGGAATGGTTTTCAGATAGTCCGACCCGTCGCTGGCCGGCACGGGTTGGCGCGGCTCCCTGGGGTTGGTGACGATGGTCAGTGGCGAGTTCGGGGCAATCGCGGTGATAACCGTCGGGGTCAATTCTTCACTATGACCTGCGTGTTCATCGGCCAGCGCGGAAGGCGCGAGCAAGGCACCGCACAGGAGGGCGGTGGCGTGCCTGAAGCGAAGGCTGGATTCGTTCAGGGCAAGGGTGGCTTGGGCAGTGCTCAAGCAGGGGACAGCAGCAAACCTGGACATGACAATTTCCATCGAACAGTCGTAAACGACACGGTCGCTCCTGGAGGACCGTGTGAAACCAGAGGTGGGTTGTTTACGCGATGACGGGCGGAGCGCGGGTGCGGGCGCCGGGGAAGAAGGCTTGCCGGGCATGGCCCTGGCGAGGAGATGGCGGGGTGTACGTGTTGGCGGGCGGGGTATCGAACGCTGTGAATGCAACGCCACCGGTGAGCGCCGGGCAATTGAACAGCAGGCTGCAATAGCCGCATTTTTCCCAGATTGCGTGGTGCCCGGACGCTGGCGGGCAATGCTCGGCCGTCGGTTGAGCGGCGTGATCGGCGTGATCCATCGCCGACATGTTCATGCTCATGTCCATCGACATGTTCATGCTCATGTCCAGGGGCATGGAGGTACGCTGATCCATCGGCATCGACTGAGAAATCAGTGGACCGATAAAGATCATCAACATGGCGAACAGGCTGATCCAGCTGCCGCGCGTCAGTCTCAAGGGCTGACGACGGTGGGCGGATGACCTGGTGCCTGGCGGGCGCATGGGCGGCCTCAGCTCAGCGGATTATTGAGCGTGAGCGTGCTTTTGCGTGGCCTCGGGCGCCTGCTTCTGCACCGCTACTTCGACCGTCACGTCACCGGACTTCTCGAAGTGCAGGGTCAGCGGGAAGCGCTTGCCATCGCTAAGCAGGCTTCGGTCTTTCAGCCCCAGCAACATGACGTGGTAGGCCATCGGTGCAAAGGTGACATCGCCACCCGCAGGGATTTCCACGCTCGGTACCGGCTGCATTTTCATCAGGTCGTTTTGCATCACATGCTCATGTAATTGCGCTTCACCCGAGATCGGCGAGTCGACACTGAGCAGGCGGTCGGCGGTCTTGCCTGCGTTGTGGATCACGAAATAGGCCGCGACGGTCGGCGCATTGGGCGGCAATTCCTGCGACCAGGGATGAGCGATCTGCAGATCGCCGAGCGTGTATTCGTGGGCATTGGCAAAGCAGGCAGGCAGCAGCAACGCGGCCAGAACGATAAGTCTGTTCAACATGGCAGTTCTCCAGGTGATTCAAAACGCAGATCAATTGCGAGATGTCATCACACCAGAGGCGAGGCACGGGGATTGAGGCTGGGCCATTGCTGGCGGGGTGTCGGGGTATTGAATGCGGCGGGAGGCAGGCTTCGATTCGCTTCGAACTGCGTGTAATACAACCGTGGCTCATGTCCGGGCAACGCCACCAATGGCGCGGAGCCGCTGCAGCACCAGCAATGTTGCATGTTGGAATGATCGTCGCTTTGTGGGGCTTTTTGCTCGATATCTCCCAAGGAGATCGCCACCATCCGGGTGCCGCTGGACGAGCAGAAACTGCCCCAAAACACTTGTTCGGCTGGCGCCTTCGCCGTCTGCGCCATCGCTCCGGACATCGGCATGGCGAGCATGTTGAACAGCACTGCGAAGCAGGCGATCCAGGCAATTGCGAGCCGTTGTCGGGACATGGGACAAATCCGGTGGGTGGACGATCAGGCGCGGCTATTTAGCCTGATCAGGGCCGATAAGTAAAAACACCGCGTGCGGTGTGGTGTCGCAGCACGAAGTTCTCATATCCATCATGATAGCTGCGAATAGCGAAATGCCAGTGTCACTTAAACTTGTCAGTCGTCTTTTAAATGGGTGTAAGTAAATGCTGGTGGATTTGTAGACTTTAACTTTTGCATCGCTATCAATGACGCCATCGCGGGCAAGCCCGCTCCCACAGTTATCGGCATCGGACACATAATCAATTCCAGACAGAAAACCTGTGGGAGCGGGCTTGCCCGCGAAGACGTACTAAGGCGTTCACAATTCTCAGATAAAAACCTGTTCTGTCATTGCTCGCAACACCTCGGCCACCGACTCAAACTCGCGCTCTACCACCGGCAACACCGGCCGCTTCAACACCAGCACCGGTACCCCCCGCTCGCGCGCCACCTCCAGCTTCGGCTCAGTGGCGGTGCTGCCGCTGTTCTTGCTGATCAGCACGTCGATCTGCCGACGTTCGAACAAGGCGCGTTCCTCGTCGATCAGGAACGGTCCGCGTGCACCGATCACTTCGCAACGTTCGTTGCCGGGGTAAACGTCCAGCGCGCGCAAGGTCCAGAATTGCTCCGGCGGGATTTCGTCCAGGTGTTGCAAGGGCTCGCGACCCAGGGTGAACAGCGGTCGACGGAAGGGTTTCAGCGCGTCGATCAACTCGGCCCAATCACTGACTTCGCGCCAGTCATCGCCGGCCTGCGGTTGCCACGCCGGACGTCGCAGCGCCCAGCAGGCGATGCCGCTCAACCGAGCCGCTGTCGCGGCGTTTTGACTGATCCGGGCGGCGTAGGGATGGGTAGCGTCGAGCAGCAGATCAATCCCTTCATCGCGTATGAATTGCGCCAGCCCTTCGGCACCGCCATAGCCGCCGACCCGAACCTGGCAGGTCAGGTCCGTCGGCACTCGACCGACACCCGCCAGGCTATAGATGTGTTGCGGGCCGAGGGTTCGGGCAATGGCCAGCGCCTCGGTCACGCCGCCCAGCAACAGAATGCGCTTCATTGAAAAGCTCCTGCATGGCCAACAATTCCGCCCTGGCGATCGATGGCAAACACTTCGACCTGAACCTGCGCCGGCACCACGCTGCGGGCAAAGTCCAGGGCGTGTTGGCACACGGCATCGCCGAGGGCGATGCCGGCGGCGCTGGCCATCGCCAGGGCCTGTTGACTGGTATTGGCTTCACGGATGCCTTGCTGCAGCGCCGTATCGGCGCCGACCGCGGCGGCCCATTCGGCCAGTTGCGGCAGATCGATGCTCGAATGCCGACTGTGCAGGTCCATGTGCCCGGCCGCCAGTTTGCTGATCTTGCCGAAGCCGCCGCACAGGCTGAGTTTTTCGACCGGAACCTTGCGCAGGTGCTTGAGCACGGCACCGACGAAATCGCCCATTTCGATCAGGGCGATTTCCGGCAGGTTGTAGACCCGGCGCATGGTGTCTTCGCTGGCGTTGCCGGTGCACGCGGCGATGTGCAGGTAGCCGTTGGTCTTGGCCACGTCGATGCCCTGGTGGATCGAGGCGATATAGGCCGCGCAGGAAAACGGCCGGACAATACCGCTGGTGCCGAGGATCGACAGGCCGCCGAGAATGCCCAGGCGCGGGTTCATGGTTTTCAGCGCCAGGGCCTCACCGTTCTCGACATTCACCGTGACCTCGAAACCGCCGCGGTAGCCGAATTCGTTGGCAAGCAGCGTCAGGTGATCGCTGATCATCTTGCGTGGTACGGGATTGATCGCCGGCTCGCCAACGCCCAGCACCAGCCCCGGGCGGGTGACCGTACCAACACCACGCCCGGCATTAAAACCGATACCCGGTTCGCTGCGCAGGCACACCTGAGAGTAGAGCAACGCACCGTGGGTTACGTCGGGATCGTCTCCGGCATCCTTGATCGTCCCTGCCTCGGCGCCACCGTCGATCAGGCGGCAGAACTCCAGGCGCATCTGCACCTGCCTACCCTTTGGCAGCACGATGTGCACGGCATCCGACGAAGTGCCACCGAGCAGCAGGCGAGCCGCTGCCAGGCTGGTCGCGGTCGCGCAGCTGCCCGTGGTCAGGCCGCTGCGCAGTGGTGCGGGTTGTTCGGCGGTTTCGTCACGCATCGAAGGGTTTGACCACGTCCAGCAAGGTAATCGGCAACGCCTGGCGCCAGGTGTCGAAGTCTCCCAGGGGCTGCGCCTGGGCGATATGAATACGCGTCACCTCGCCCCCGTGCTGTTCGCGCCAGGCCATCAGGGTCATTTCACTTTGCAGCGTGACCGCATTGGCAATCAGGCGGCCGCCAGGCTTGAGCGCTGCCCAGCAAGCGTCGAGGACGCCTTCGCGGGTGACGCCGCCGCCGATGAACACCGCGTCCGGACGCTCGAGTCCCACCAGCGCCTGCGGTGCACTGCCGCGAATCAATTGCAGGCCGGGCACACCGAGTGCGTCGCGGTTGTGCTCGATCAACAGCTGCCGACCTTCGTCGGCCTCGATGGCCAGCGCCCGGCAACCGGGATGAGCGCGCATCCATTCAATGCCAATGGAGCCGCTGCCGGCACCGACATCCCATAACAGCTCACCGGGAACCGGTGCCAGTCGAGCGAGTGTGATGGCGCGCACATCGCGTTTGGTCAGTTGGCCGTCGTGCCTGAAGGCGGAGTCCGGCAAGCCGGCCAGTCGCGACAGACGCGGCGCGTTTGCTTGGGCGATGCATTCTATGGCGATCAGGTTCAGGTCGGCGACAACCGGGTCGGCCCAGTCGTTGGCCGCACCGTCGATGCGTCGCTCGGCCTCACCACCCAAATGTTCCAGCACGCTCAGGCGGCTCGGCCCGAACCCGCGTTCGCGCAACAATGCCGCGATCGCGGCGGGACTTTGGCCGTCATTGCTCAGCACCAGCAGACGAACGCCACTGGACAACTGAGCATTAAGCGCCGCGATGGGGCGAGCGACCACCGACAGCGTCACCACATCCTGCAACGGCCAGCCCATCCGCGCGGCGGCAAGTGAGCAAGAAGATGGCGCGGGCAAGACCAGCATTTCACTGCTGGGTAGTTGCCGAGCGAGGCTGGCGCCAACACCAAAGAACATGGGGTCACCGCTGGCCAGCACGCAAACGGGCTCACCGTACCGCTCCAGCACCGGCGCCAGCGAAAACGGGCTGGGCCACACTTGCCGTTCACCACGAATACACACCGGCAGCAAATCCAGTTGCCGCTGGCCGCCAATGATCCGCGAAGCGCCCAGCAGGGCGTGCCGAGCGTTCTTGCCCAAGCCCTTGAAGCCGTCTTCACCGATGCCTACCACTGTCAGCCAAGGGGGCATGCCATTCCTCTTCTATCGACCAAAGCCCAATCATCTCCGCGGCCAGGTCCATCTCGACCGGCGCGGTGGGGCATCATAACGCGGTGTCGATTGCATTCGCCCGTCGTCGTCGATGAAATCGCGTTCAAGGGCGATGGCTGCCCTGCAAAATGATGGGGATTTAATCTGCTTCGCTTAAGGGTTGTTTTTTAGCAGATCGAATCTCTTCATTTTGATCTCGCGACGCTTTTTATCAATAAGCGTTCTTTTTGTTCCAAGTATTCTTTTATCCAGTTTGAGATAGGCTCGTTGCTGGATGATCGTGGCGGAGCGCTTTTCCGATTCGACGTACAGGAAGTTACTTTCATTGGTAGACGCTACCAATTCAAGATTGAAAACCGCTATTTCCAGACAGCCCTTGGCGTCATAGCGGACGGGAATAACCTGAAAGTGTCGACCCCGGAGACTCTCCTGGTCCAGAGAGAGCAACGCGGGTTTGTCGGGTTTCAGGGCGTCGAGCGTGTCGATCATCGCGTTACCTTGTCGGCTGTCGGGCATCTTCCCGGCGCTCTCGACCAGGAAATCCGCAACGTTTCTCAAGACATCGTGACGGGTGCGGGTAAAGATTGCATCCTGGAAGACAGACCACCCCAGGAAACTCAGCGTCGTCATATATTCATTCAGCCACTTTGTCGAATCGACAAAGCGACTGCAGGCCGTGTCGGCGGATTGGGTGGCGATCTGTGTGCAGTGGGTCAGGTCGTCATGATCCGCAAGTGATATGTCCTCAATGCTTGAAAGCAGAGTGGGACCGGTCAATACGCCGGAGAAGTTCCTACTGTTCATATTCAGTCCTTGAATAAAATTTTAGTGGAGGAAGTGGTCTTCCTGGTGGAGAAAGTACAGCAGCCTGCCTGCGGCTAAAATAACGTTGGCTTGAAGAACTGCTACTGGCTGTTAAATACACTGCGCAGTTGTCTTTGAAACGCAAGTGCCGGTGGGCGTTTCAGACTTCAGGCGAGCGACCGTTGACCTTTGGGCGAGCGCGCTTCGTCGTCAATCCACTTGAGCTTTTTCATCCCGCCGGACAAAGCAGGCATAATGCGCCCCTTCGTCCCGTTGCCGGTCATCCCCGTGAATTCACCTCAGACATCCAGTCCCTTGCGCCCATCGGCCTGTCCCGGTTTGTTGCGTGTCGTGCAGGCGCTGGATGGCGGTATTTGTCGGATCAAACTTGCCGGCGGGGCTATTCGTGCAGATCAGGCCGTGGCGGTGGCTGATGCCGCCGAACGCTATGCCGGTGGCGTGATAGAGGCGACCAACCGCGCCAATCTGCAAATTCGCGGAATTGGCCAGCAGTCCACCGCGTTGATCGAGAGGCTGCTGGCTGTCGGGTTGGGGCCGGTCAACGTCGCTGGCGATGATGTGCGCAATCTGATGCTCAGCCCAAGCGCCGGCATTGACCGGCACATGCTGATCGACAGCAGGCCCTTGGCCCGAGACATTCTCGACAGCTTGCAAACCCATGCGCGCTTCCATGAGTTATCGGCCAAGTTCGCCGTGCAACTGGATGGTGGTGAAGCCTTGGCAATGCTCGAGCATCCCCATGACCTCTGGCTGAGTGCGGCTGATCGAAATGGCGAGCCTGTGCTGGCCTTCGGTCTGGCGGGGTGCCCCACCGATGCGCCGTTGGCAGCGGTATTGCTGCGTGACGGACATGCGTTGGTGATGGCGGTGTTGGAGTTGTTTCTCGAACTTGCACGGCCGGATCAGACGCGGATGCGACATCTGCTGACTGAGCATTCGCTGGATTCACTGTTGCAACGGCTGGCCGGGCGCGTGCCCTTGTTTGCCATGGAGCCATGGCAGCGCTCGACTGCAACTGCGCGTTTGCACATCGGCAGTCATCCGCAGCGTCAGGAAGGCCTTGTCTATGTCGGCGCGGTGCCTGCGCTGGGGCGACTGGACCCGACGATGCTCAAGGGGGCGGCTCATCTGGCCGAGGCGTTTGGAGATGCCAGCCTGCGCCTGACCCCTTGGCAAAGCCTGTTGCTGCCAAATATTCGCCATGAAGATTCACCAGCCCTGCGTCAACAATTGCAGGCATTGGGTTATCTGGTCGACGCCGATCAGACCCTGGCCCATCTGGTGGCCTGCACCGGATCGGCCGGTTGCGGCAAAGGCTTGGCGGATACCAAGGACGACGCGCGGCAACTGGCCGAACGGCTGCGTGATCAATCCGCACAGGCGCAGGTTCACTTGTCTGGCTGTTCGCGCTCCTGCGCGTGCGCGCACACGGCGCCCGTCACATTGTTGGCGACGCGCCCTGGTCACTACGACCTCTATTTTCGCGATGCCGCGCAGCCGGGTTTCGGCGCGCTGCACGCTCGCAATCTTACTATTGAAGCGGTCGCGGCCTTGCTCGATGCCCGCTCACGGAGCCCCCTTGATGCTTGATTACATCCGCGACGGTCAGGAGATCTATCGCAATTCCTTCGCGATCATCCGGGCCGAGGCCAACCTCGAACGCATTCCGGCCGATCTGGAAAAACTCGCAGTCCGTGTGATACATGCTTGCGGCATGGTCGATGCTATCGATGGCCTGCAGTTTTCCACGGGCGCGGGCAAGGCCGGGCGCGATGCGCTGGCCGCCGGCGCGCCGATTCTGTGTGATGCGCGGATGGTGTCCGAGGGCATAACCCGTGCGCGTTTGCCAGCGAACAACCCGGTCATCTGCACCCTGCGAGATGAAAGCGTTCCACAGCTGGCGCGTGAACTGGGCAACACCCGTTCCGCCGCGGCACTGGAACTGTGGCGTCCTCATCTGGAAGGCAGTGTCGTGGTGATCGGTAACGCGCCGACAGCGCTGTTTTACCTGCTTGAAATGCTCGACGCCGGTGCGCCCAAACCGGCGTTGATCCTTGGTTTCCCCGTGGGCTTCGTTGGCGCCGCCGAATCCAAGGCAGCACTGGCCGCCGACAGTCGTGGCGTGCCGTTCGTTATCATGCAAGGTCGGCTGGGCGGTAGCGCCATGGCCGCCGCCGCCGTCAACGCCCTCGCCACGGAGATCGAATGATGCAGCAACCTGGACGTTTGATCGGCCTTGGCGTGGGGCCGGGTGACCCGGAACTGATTACGGTCAAGGCGCTGCGCCTGCTGCGCGAATCGCCGGTAGTGGCGTACTTCGTCGCCAAGGGTAAGAAGGGCAACGCTTTCGGCATCATCGAAGCGCATTTGCAGGACGCCCAAACCTTGTTGCCACTGGTGTACCCGGTGACCACCGAAGCGTTGCCGGCACCACTGTCCTACGAGCAAGTGATCAGCGATTTCTACGATGCGGCCGGTGAAGAGCTGGCCGCGCATCTCGATGCGGGTCGTGACGTGGCAGTGATCTGCGAGGGCGATCCGTTTTTCTACGGCTCCTACATGTACCTGCACGATCGGCTGGCGCAACGGTATGAGGCCGAAGTGGTGCCGGGTGTCTGCTCCATGCTCGGCGGTGCTTCGGTACTGGGCGCGCCGTTGGTGTATCGCAACCAGAGCCTGTCGGTGCTGTCCGGCGTGCTGCCTCACGAGGATCTCAAGCGTCGCCTGGCTGACGCCGATGCGGCAGTGATCATGAAACTGGGCCGTAACTTCCCGAAAGTCCGTCAGGTGCTGGAAGAACTCGGATTGGCCGAGCGAGCGCTGTATGTGGAGCGTGCGACCATGGCCAACCAGAAGATCGTGCCGCTGGATCAGGTCGAGCCTATGTCGTCGCCGTACTTCTCGCTGATCATCGTTCCCGGTGAAAGGTGGCAAGGCTGATGACTCGTCCAGCTCCGGCCATTGTCATTCTCGGCAATGGCAGCCTCGCCACCGCGCGCAGCATTCAACGGCTGTACCCCGGCGCCTTGATCCACGGCCTGGACGAACGCGTCGTCGGTGCCGATCGCACTTACCGCGAGTTCGGTGCGACATTGCGTGAGCTTTATCAACAAGACACGCCGATCATCGCCCTGTGCGCAGCCGGTATCGTCATTCGCACCCTGGCGCCGTTGCTAATGGAGAAGGGGGCCGAGCCACCCGTGCTCGCCGTCGCCGAAGACGGGAGCGCCGTGGTGCCGCTGCTCGGTGGTTTGGCTGGCGTGAACGTGTTGGCGCGGGAGGTTGCTGCGGCACTGGACGTTTCAGCGGCGATCACCACCAGTGGCGAATTGCGTTTTGGTACCTGCCTGCTGAATCCACCCAGCGGTTATGCCTTGGGTGATCTTGAGCTGGGCAAACGCTTCGTTTCCGATTTGCTCGCCGGTGAGTCGGTGCGAATCGAAGGGGCCGCGCCTTGGTTAGTGCAGGCGCAGTTACCGGAAAACCCGCAAGCGCGGCTGGCCGTTCACGTCGGTCATGCCGAGCGTACGCCGGCTGCCAATGAGCTGCTGATTTATCCACGCAACGTGTTGGTCGCGGTCGGTGCTGGCGTGGTTGATGTTCCCGGTACAGTTCGCGAGGCTTTGCATCAGGCAAAAATCGCCGTGCAGTCGTTGGCCTGCCTGCTGGCTGCCGATAGTGAAATGTCGAGTCCAACACTGCGTGAAGCGGCGCTTGAGCTGGGTGTGCCGCTACGTTTTGTCGATGATGTTGGCGCGGCCAGTAACCTGATGCGTAACGCCATCGAACAGCCTGTTTCCGTGTTTGGCGATGAGGCCGTTGCCATCGCAGTTGCCAAGCAGCCTTTGGACCCCTCGTCGATTGGCCGTCCTCGCGGTCGCCTGGCGGTGATCGGTCTCGGCCCCGGCGCCGCCGATCTGATGGTGCCTGCGGTCAAGGCGGAACTGGCCCGCGCCAATGACGTTCTCGGTTATGAAACCTATGTGCGCATGGCGGGACCGTTCCGTGCGGATCAGGTCCTGCACTGCACCGACAACCGTGAAGAAATGCAGCGTGCCCGCCACGCCTTTGAGCTTGCGGCGCAGGGTCGCTGCGTAGTGGTCGTATCTTCCGGGGACCCCGGTGTCTTTGCCATGGCCGCAGCGGTACTCGAGGCTCTGCATGAGTCCCGCGATCCAGCGTGGCACAACGTTGATCTGGAAATCCTTCCGGGCGTTTCGGCATCGCTGGCAACGGCTGCCCAGGCAGGCGCCCCGTTGGGGCATGATTTCTGCGTACTGTCGCTTTCGGACAACCTCAAGCCTTGGGACATCATCGAGAAGCGCCTGGACCTTGCGGCGCAAGCCGACCTGGCGATGGCTTTCTATAACCCGATCTCACGTTCCCGGCCTTGGCAGTTGGGGCGTGCACTGGAAATCGTCGCGCTGCATCGTGCTGCTGACACACCCGTCGTGTTGGGACGCGATGTAGGGCGCCCGGGGCAGACGTTGCGGGTCACGACACTCGGTCAATTGACGCCGGATCAAGTCGACATGCGAACCATGGTGTTGATTGGCTCATCCACGACTCGCGTATTTGCTCGGCCTCAGGGATCGTTGTGGGTGTACACGCCACGTAGCTACGGTGACAAGTTGGTCGATATCAACTAGACAAGTCGCGGTCATATAGGTCGGATTATTCGGGTCGTTTCGCTCGAATAATCCGTCTGTTCGCGGGGTGGTGCCGGCTTTACATATATGGTCATTTAATTGGGTTTGTTGCTCGGTGAGGGGGTGGGTTAGATTCGTTAATACGCCCAGGAGGGCTGTAGACGAACTTAAAGGAATGTTGAATATGGAAAGTTTTGAAGATACAAGCGCTCTCAAGGGTTGCACGGATTTGGGAAAGGCGCGTATTGCCAGGGCCAAGGCACTGTTGGTTAACGCTCCCCGTGCAAGAGGTCTGGTGGGTTCCGCTGATTTGGCGGCGTCGAGTCCTACCAAGGAACTGGATGCTTTGGTTTTAGGTAATTCTCTCATCGGTTACGGCGATGGTATTTCGCTCGAGAACATGATGATTATCGAAAACCTCATCAGTTTTTCGAAGCTGGAAGCTGATCACGAAACTAAAAATGATCCGAACCCTGCGGCCTGGCATCGAGCATTTATCAATTGCATGTTGGACATGGGATGTTCTGTTCCCATCCATGCGAGCCTGGAATACAAAAAGCAGTCTGGCTCGGGGACGATGAAAAATGTCGTCACGTCCATTGTCCAGGCAGGGATTGCTGCGGCAGTAGCCGCCATTCCCGGTGCAACGGTGTTGAGTGCCGTGGCAGACTCCACCTTGACGGCTTTGGAAAAGGAACCTGATACAGTCAAGTTATTCAATTACGATGTAGTGACAGCAAAAGGTGTGAAGCTGGCCATATTGCCGTGTGAGCAAGCGAATAATGGTCTCATTATTGTTTCTTTTTCGTCTATTAATCATGAAAGCAATACGTTCGGTGGTGAGGTCCTTTTCTTTGATCTCAAAGTCACTAATGTTGATATTTACCAGGGTTCGAATTATCTCACCTTTAATCCTTTTGCCTATGCTGAAGTAAAAGATGATATTGAGTCTGTCCTTGGCTTGCGGCGCAAAGAGATGCGCAGCAAACGATTTGCGCGGCACAGGAAGTAAAAGATAGCCAGCCTTGGCCAGAGGCGTTTGCCTCTGGTTTGCACGATGGATATAGACATATGGACTATTCGATTTACATCAATGGATGTTGCATGCTGGCTTTATCAAAAGAATTGTCGTTCGCCACAAAACAAGATGTGATTGATGCTTTGCTTTTTACTCAGCTTGCTGCCGATGAAGAATTTCCTGACGAGCCGAACGGCCTGGATTGGTTCGAGGCTTACAAAAGTATCTTGTATGAGTGTGGCTGGGTCTACGATCGGCAAAATGTGACGACCGGTACGTTTACATCCATGGCCGAAAAGACGTTCTCGTTGAGAGAGGCGTTTGCGACGGTCTTTGAAAACAATCTGGATAGTGAGCAGGCGACTGTTTTACTGGCAGTGCTGGATAAGGTCGCCGCGTTGCCGGACAAAATGAACCTGGAGCAGATCTTCCGCCAACAGGCAGCGCTGAATGTGAAGGGGATGAAGCGCATCAGGGCGTGCATTGGTGTGGTCAATGAACGTGGGTCCTTGAACAGCGCTTCGGTTTTTTTTGATACCCGCGGATCAGTCGGCAGGCTATTCACGGGGCGTGAGTTTGCTTTCAGTGATCTGCATGGCGCGGTGAATGCCTATTTTTACACCGCTCGTTTCAATGCAGGCATCTATGGCGAGTACAGGGCGGATACCGTGCAGTGGTTAGGTGCACGGCGGCAGTCGGAACATCTCGAGATCGCGAGCCTGACGATTTAGCAGGTCCTGGCAGGTGCCTTGTGCAATCAGGGCACCAAATACCCCTTCACCCCGGTAAAGATGATCTGCGCCGCCAACGCACACACGAACAAGCCCATCAGCCGGCTGACGATCTGCAAGCCCTGGTCGCCTAGAATGCGTTCGATACGGTTGGACAGGTACAGCACCACGCCGACGGTGAAGCTGGCCAGGGCAATACTGACGATAGCCGTGAGCTTATCGTCCCAGTGCGGCTGACTAACGCCCATCACCAGCAGGGCGCCAATGGTGCCGGGGCCGACGGTCAGCGGAATGGTCAAGGGGACGATGGTCACGTCCTGCTGCACATTATCGGTCTGCACCGCCGACTTGCCTTGCGCCATCCCCAGCGCCGAGATGAACAGCACGCTGCCGGCGCCGATCCGGAAGGCATCCACGGTGATGCCGAATACGCTGAAAATCACGCGTCCGAACAGATACAGCAGGACGCTGGAGACCAGCGTGGCGATGGCCACCTTCCACGCCAGTCGGCGTTGTTCCTTGCGCGAATAACCGCGGGTCAGGCTGATGAAGCAGGACAACACGAAGAATGGGCTATAGAGCACCAACATCTTCAGGTAAACGCTGAACAACACGTGGAGCATGGGGCAGGCTCACTGGTGGGAGGAAGTCGAGGGGAGTCTAACAGGCGCCGTGGAGTCTGTCGGCTCAGGACGTAGGCGTCGTCGCGCGGTTCTGCTGATCGCGCTGGGCAACCCAGTGTTCGATCAATTCGCGCAACTGCGAGAGCTCAACTGGTTTGGCCATATGCCCATCCATGCCAGCCTGGCGTGCACGCTCCTTATGCTCAGCGAGGATGTGCGCGGTCAACGCTACTACCGGGGTGCGGGATCTTTGATTGCCTACTTCCCAGGCGCGCAGTTGCTGGGTCGCCGAAAAACCGTCGAGGATCGGCATTTCGCAATCCATCAGGACCAGGTCGTAGCGATGCGCCTTCATGGCCACCAAGGCTTCTTCGCCGTTGCTGGCGGTGTCCGGTTGCAGATTGAGCTTGCCCAGCATGCCGCGGATGACCTTGGTCGAAATGCTGTTGTCTTCAGCGACCAGAATGCGGAAATCGCTGGGTACCTTGATCGGCAGAGGCGGACCGGATGGCAGGTGTTGCGGCACCGCCAGCCCTTTGTTGCGCTGGGTCAGTTCATCGGCCAGGGTCGTCTTGAGCGTATAGCCGGCCACCGGTTTGGCAAGGATGCGTTTGATCCCCGAATTGCGCGCGATGATCTTGCTCGGCGCATTGCTGATGCCGGTCAGCATGATCAGCAGGATGTCATGGTTCAGGCTCGGGTCTTCCTTGATCTTGGCGGCCAGTTGCATGCCGGTCATGCCAGGCATGTTCTGATCCAGCAGGACCACATCGAAGTAGTCACGCAGGTGCGCCTTGGTGCGCAACAGCGCCAATGCCTCCTTGCCCGACGGTGCCGCGCTCACGTTCAGGCCCCAGGCGCTGCATTGCTGCACCAGCACTTTGCGGCAGGTGTCGTTGTCATCCACCACCAACACCCGTGCACCCTGCAGGGGGCCATCGAGGTCGCAGGTTGGATGCTCCAGTCGGTCCGGGTCCAGGGGCAAGGTCAGCCACAAGGTACTCCCCTGGCTGTTACCACTCTTGATGCCGAATTCACCTTGCATCAAGCGGATCAACTGACGGGCGATCACCAGCCCCAGATTACCGCCCAGGTGGTTGGTAGAGAGGAAATGCTTGCTGTGCAGTTCAGCCTGCATCAGCGCGTCGCGCTCTTCGACGTCCATCGGTTCGCCGCTGTCCTGCACGGCGATGCGCAAGCGTGGATGGCTGCTGCGTTCGTCGAGGGCGACGACGATCAGGATCTCGCCTTCGTCGGTTTTCTTCAGCGCGTTTTCCAGCAGGCTCAGCAATGTCTGGCGCAGGCGCGTCGGATCACCGCTGATGACGCGCGGTACTTGTGGCTGAATGAAGCTGATCAGTTCGACGTTCTGCTGCTCGGCCTTGGCGCGGAAGATGCTCAGGCAGTCTTCGATCAGTGCGTTGAGGTCGAACTGCACATCGTCCAGTTCGATCTGACCGGACTCGAGTTTGGAAATGTCGAGAATTTCGTTGATCAACGTCAGCAGTTCGTTGCCTGCGCTATGGATGGTCTGCACATAGTCGCGCTGCTTGACCGACAGTGGCGTGCCCAGCAGCAACTCGGTCATGCCCAGCACACCATTCATCGGGGTGCGGATCTCGTGGCTGATTTTCGCCAGGAACTCGGCCTTGGCATTGATCTCGGCGTTGCTGGCCGCCAGGTCACGACTGATGCTGAAACGCGCTTCGGTGATGCTGCGCTGGCGTTCGCTCAGGGCGATGCTCATCAACAGGCCACTGATGCAGATGAACACCAGCAGGGTGGTGATCAGGTCATGGGGTTCGATCAGGGTCAGCCCCAGCAAGGCGGGCAGGATGATCAGGGTGCCCAGGTTGAACACCACCATGGCCGCCACGAACAGTCGCGCCGGGCGATAGCCTTTTTGCCAGTGATAGGTGCTGACAAACAGCATGGTCAGGCCCGCCAGGGCGACCAGGGCGTAGGTGATGATGTTCAGTGGCAGCGTGTTGACGAACAGCAGCAGCAGGCTGCAGATCATGATGAACAGGATGTCGCCCACGATCAGCTTGTTCAGCGGATGCGGTCCGAGGGGCTTGAAGAAGCGATAAGCGAATATCAGGCCGCTGGGGGCCGTCAGCAGCAAGGCGAGGTAGGCGCCGGGCGTCTGCACGGCCTGCCAGTCCGGGATCCAGGGTCCCGCCAGGTTCAGCAACAGCACCAGGCTGAGCCCCAACAAGGCTTCGCAAACCGCCAACCAGACACTGCTGGTCGAACGCGTATAGGCATAGCGGAGGAGGTTGTGCAGGATCAGCATGCCGATGCAGCCCAGTAGCAATCCATAGATCAGCGTCTGGTTCTGGTTGGCTGCGGTAATGACCGCCGATTGCAAGGTGATGTAGGGTCGCAACTGGTGTTCGGAAACCAGTCGCAGGTAGACGTCCAGGGGCTTGTCGCTTTGCGGCAGCGGCAGCATGAAGTCGCTGCTGGGCAAGGGACGGTCCGCCAGGGGTTGTTCGTTGCCTGTATGTGACTGGTCAATCAGCTTGTCGCCGTCCAGCACATACATGTTGAAGTGCAACAGATCGGGCGCGAACACCCGCAGCAATTGTTCATGCTTGCCCGGTGCGAGCCGGAAACGCAGCCACAGCGCACCGTCGGGCTCGGCCGCCGTAAGGTGGTCGAGTTCGATGGGGCTGAATTGGTTGGTGTAGCGGGCGGAGCGGATGTCGCTCAGCTGCAGGTCACCCTGTTCGTCGAGCAATACCGCCCAACCACTGCCTTGCGCGGCTTGGGCCGGGAGCATGCAGAGCAAGGTCAGCAACGTGACGGTTAGACTTATGGCAATCCTGAGCCAGCGCACGGCGAAATCCCTTCGTAGGTTAATGCCAGAATATAACTATGCGCGGCGCCGGAATAGCCAGGCAAGGGGGGTAAGCCCCTGCCTGTCGCAATTGTTGCCTTATTCCTGTTCGCCGCGCTCGCGGGCAATGGCGCGGTAGCCAATGTCCTTACGATAAAAACAGCCTTCCCAATCGATTTTGGCCGCCAGTTTGTAAGCCTGTTGTTGCGCCTCATCGACGCTGGCGCCCATGGCCGTGGCGCAAAGCACCCGGCCACCAGCGGTCACGACTTGACCGTCCTTGAGCGCGGTACCGGCGTGAAAGACTTTGCCGTCCAGTGCCGCCGCCGCATCCAGGCCATTGATGGCCACACCCTTGGCGTAGTCACCAGGATAGCCGCCAGCGGCCAGGACGATGCCGACGCTCGGACGTGGATCCCATTGCGCTTCGACCTTGTCCAGCGCCTGCGCCAAGGCTGCTTCGACCAGCAATACCAGGCTCGACTGCAAGCGCAGCATGACGGGTTGGGTCTCCGGGTCACCGAAACGGCAGTTGAATTCGATGACCTTCGGGTTGCCGGCCTTGTCGATCATCAAGCCCGCATACAGGAAACCGGTGTAGACATTGCCTTCCTCGGCCATGCCGCGCACGGTCGGCCAGATCACCAGGTCCATGACGCGCTTGTGTACTTCGCTGGTGACAACCGGGGCAGGGGAGTAGGCACCCATGCCGCCCGTGTTCGGACCAGTGTCGCCGTCGCCGACGCGCTTGTGGTCCTGGCTGGTGGCCATCGGCAGGACGTTCTTGCCGTCGACCATGACGATGAAGCTGGCTTCCTCGCCGTCGAGGAACTCTTCGATCACCACGCGCGAACCGGCGTCGCCGAAGGCATTACCTGCCAGCATGTCACGCACGGCGTCTTCGGCTTCGGCCAGGGTCATGGCGACGATCACGCCTTTGCCGGCAGCCAGGCCATCGGCCTTGATCACGATCGGCGCACCTTTTTCACGCAGATAAGCCAGGGCTGGCTCGATCTCGGTGAAGTTCTGGTAGTCGGCGGTCGGGATCTTGTGACGAGCCAGGAAGTCCTTTGTGAAGGCTTTCGAACCTTCAAGCTGAGCAGCGCCTGCGGTCGGACCGAAGCAGTCCAGGCCGCGGCTGCGGAACAGATCCACAACACCTGCGACCAGCGGTACTTCCGGGCCAACGATGGTCAGGGAAACGTTTTTCTCGGCAAAGTCCGCCAGTTGCTCAAGGGCCAGTACGTCAATGGCGACGTTCTCGCATTTGGCTTCGATGGCAGTACCGGCGTTGCCCGGTGCCACGAACACCTTCTGCACTCGAGGATCCTGAGCGACTTTCCAGGCTAGGGCGTGTTCACGGCCACCGCTGCCAATGATCAAAACATTCATTTCAAAAACCTCGGATGACGCTAATTCTGTTTTAGAACCTAAAGCGCTTTACGCTGTAGGAGGTCGCAATGAAACCGGTAGATGCAAGGCGGAGGCTACCTTGATGAGCGGAGTTGCCTTTTGGCAATGAGCATCATCAAGATAGCCTCCAACGCAGCAGATGCCGGTTTCAGTGCGGCCGTTGTCTGATTAGTGACGGAAGTGGCGCATGCCGGTGAACACCATGGCGATGCCGGCTTCATCCGCCGCAGCAATCACTTCAGCATCACGCATCGAGCCACCTGGCTGGATCACCGCCGTGATACCGACCTTGGCCGCATTGTCCAGGCCGTCGCGGAACGGGAAAAATGCATCGGAAGCCATTACCGAGCCAGCTACCTGCAAGCCAGCATGTTCAGCCTTGATCGCAGCAATGCGCGCAGAGTTCACACGGCTCATCTGGCCAGCGCCGACACCGATGGTCTGACGGTTCTTGGCGTAGACGATGGCGTTGGACTTGACGTACTTGGCAACTTTCCAGGCAAAGATCAGGTCATGGATTTCCTGTTCGGTCGGCGCACGCTTGGTCACGACCTTCAGGTCATCGGCGCTGATCATGCCGATGTCGCGGCTCTGCACCAGCAGGCCACCGTTGACGCGCTTGTAGTCCCAGGCAGCAGCGCGATCGGCCGACCACTCGCCACAGGCCAGCAGGCGCACGTTGGCCTTGGCGGCGACGATGGCGCGGGCTTCTTCGCTGACGCTCGGGGCAATGATCACTTCGACGAACTGACGCTCGACGATGGCCTTGGCGGTCTCGGCGTCCAGTTCGCGGTTGAAGGCAATGATGCCGCCGAATGCCGATTCGGTGTCAGTAGCGTAGGCCAGGTCGTAAGCCTTGCGGATGCCGCCTTCGGCGTCCGGGCTGACGGCCACGCCGCACGGGTTGGCGTGCTTGACGATCACGCAGGCTGGCTTGACGAAGCTCTTCACGCATTCCAGCGCGGCATCGGTATCGGCCACGTTGTTGTAGGACAGCTCTTTGCCTTGCAGCTGGGTCGCGGTGGCGATGCCGACTTCGGCAGGCTTGGCTTCAACGTAGAACGCCGCGCTCTGGTGCGGGTTCTCGCCGTAGCGCATTTCCTGGGCCTTGATGAACTGGCTGTTGAAGGTGCGCGGGAATTCGCTGCGACCTTCCGTGCTGAGGGTCTCAGCAGCCTGGTTCACGGTGCCCATGTAGTTGGCGATCATGCCGTCGTAGGCGGCGGTATGTTCGAAGGCCTTGAGCATCAGGTCGAAACGCTGGGCGTAGGTCAGGCCGCCGGCCTTGAGGTTTTCCAGGACGCTGGCGTAATCGCTGGCGTTGACCACGATGGCCACGTCCTTGTGGTTCTTGGCTGCCGAACGAACCATGGTCGGGCCGCCGATGTCGATGTTCTCGATGGCAGTCGGCAGGTCGCAACCTGGTTTGGAGATCGTTGCTTCGAATGGGTACAGGTTGACCGCTACCAGGTCGATCGGCTTGATGCCGTGCTCGTTCATGATGGCGTCGTCGATACCGCGACGACCGAGGATCCCGCCGTGGATTTTCGGGTGCAGGGTTTTCACCCGGCCGTCCATCATTTCGGCGAAGCCGGTGTAATCCGCGACTTCCACTGCGGCAACGCCGTTGTCCTGCAGCAGCTTGAACGTCCCGCCGGTGGAAAGGATCTCGACACCCAGGGCTTCAAGCTCCTTGGCAAATTCGAGGATCCCGGTCTTGTCGGAAACACTGATCAAGGCGCGGCGGATCGGCAGGCGGGTAGTCTGGTCGGTCATCTCAATTTCCATCAAAAGCAAAGGAGTCAGCAAAAAAGGCGACCGGTCTTACGCGGGCGCCTTTCTGGTTTGATTGAATGCTTACAGCAAATCGTACTGCTTGAGTTTCTTGCGCAGCGTGCCCCGGTTCAGTCCGAGCATTTCGCTGGCCTTGGTCTGGTTGCCCTTGACGTAGTTCATCACGCACTCGAGCAGGGGAGCCTCGACTTCGGAGAGCACCAGGTTGTACACATCCGTGACGGCAGCGCCCTCAAGGTGGGCGAAATAATTGTGCAGCGCCTTCTCGACACTCCCGCGAAGGGTCTGGCCTTCTTCGCTTGGCGTATTGAGGTGCTGTTTCAAATTCACGTTGTCGCTCACGGGCGTTGTTCCACTCACTAAAGTCTCGGTCATCATCGTCATGCGGCCACCCACTCTCCGTCCCCTGTCAGGCTCTTGTAACGCCCGGCAAAGAACTCCCGAACGTTGGCGCATTGTGCTTCCGTACCATCCAAACGATTGAAGTGGGCGCGAAACTCCCTGGCGCCCGGCAAGGTTGCGAGATACCAGCCCACATGCTTTCGAGCAATGCGTACGCCCATCACGTCTCCATAGAAGGCGTGCAGCGCAGCCAGATGCTCTAGCAGGATGCGTTCCACCTCGATCAGGTCCAGCGCCGGGAGCTTCTCGCCGGTACGCAGGAAATGGTCGATCTCGCGAAAAATCCATGGCCGCCCCTGGGCAGCCCGGCCTACCAACAGGCCATCGGCGCCCGTCGCGTCGAGCACGTACCGGGCCTTTTCTGGCGAATCGATATCGCCATTGGCGAAGACCGGCATCGACACCGCCTGCTTGATCGCGGCAATGGTGTCGTACTCGGCTTCACCGGTATACAGGTCGGCACGGGTGCGTCCATGCACCGCCAGGGCCGTAATGCCTGCCTGTTCAGCGATCTTCGCCACCGTCAGGCCGTTCTTGTTGTCCCGGTCCCAACCGGTCCGGATCTTCAGGGTAACCGGCACATCGACCGCGGCCACCACGGCCTGCAGGATCTCGGTTACCAATGCTTCATCTTTCAACAGTGCCGAGCCTGCTGCCTTGTTGCAGACTTTCTTGGCCGGACAACCCATGTTGATATCAATAATCTGTGCGCCCAGCTCGACGTTGGCCCGGGCGGCATCCGCCAGCATCTGTGCGTCACCACCGGCGATCTGCACCGAGCGTGGCTCGGGATCACCTGCATGGATCATGCGCATGCGCGACTTGCGGGTGTTCCACAGACTCATGTCGCTGGTGACCATCTCCGAGACGACCAGCCCCGCGCCCAATCGCTTGCACAGCTGGCGAAAGGGTTGGTCGGTGACGCCCGCCATCGGGGCGAGAATCAAGCCGTTGTGTAATGTATATGGACCGATGCGTACCGCCGACATAGGACTTCCCTGGTGTGGGGCCGGATCATGAGAGTTCGAAAAAGGGTTGGCATGATACCCGCTCTCGATGACTGGATAAAGGCTGAATTGAACAAAATCTGAACAGTTATTCTGTTATTGCCAGCGGTTTGGTCCGGGCGGGCAAAGACAGGAAGTCGTCGTCAATTGTCGGTCAGTGAAGCGTTTCACTCGGGCGAGTGGAAACTCAGGCTGTAATTTACCGCCTTGGCACCAGGATCGAGGATGTCGAGGGCGATGTGGATTGGCGTTTGCGGAGGCATTTCCACCTTGCCTTCAAGATCGCCATTGAGGTATTCGCCGGGTTTGAAGCGGCGGCTGGCAATCAGGTGGCCGTTGAGATCGGCAAAGCGTAGCTCCAGCAGCGGGAAAGGCTGCGAGAATGGTGCGCGGTTATAGATGATCGCATCGACCACCAGGGCGCCGCTGAACTCAGGATGGCTGCGGACCACCAGGTTGCTGCTCTTGATTTTCGCGATGTCGACCTTGGAGGGCACCGTGCAGCCGATTTGCGGGCACAGTTGCTGGAACCAGGGGCGGTACTGGTCCTGGCGCGCCAGTTCGTCGAAATGGTAGGCGACGTATTGGCCTGCGAGTGCGCCGGCCCCCAGCAGGATCAACAACAGCCAAAACAGTCGACGACCCCATGGTGAGCGACGTTTCTGCCAATCCAGTTGCAGCGGATCGTCGGTCAGGTCCTGCAGTACTTCGGCACGAACCCCTGGTTCGCTGCGTTCGCGACGCTTGCGCGGCGGCTCGATCGAAGGCAGGTCGTCATCGATCTCTGCGGTCGCCGTCATGCGTTCGTGATGTACCGGGGCGACGAGCGGATCGTTCAGGCGCAGCTGCGGGGGCTGCGGTTCGTCGTCCAGATCCACCGGTTCCAGTGATAGCGACGGTTCAGTACGCGACGGTTCGTTCGGTGGCTGCGGTGTATCAAGCACGTCAAGCGCGTCAAGCGTGTCGGCCGCTTGGGCGCGATCGGCAGCCGATTCGCTGAACAGGCTGTCGGGCCATGGGGCTTCGTCGTGCTCGGCGCTATCGCGGCGAGCGCTGAGCGTGTCTTCGCGGTGTCGGCCGAACTCGGTGGTCGGCTGGATTTCCCGCTGTTCAAGCCGGGCGAGTTCTTCGTCCAGGTCGAGACTGTCCAGATCCAGCTCGGCAGCGCTCCATTGTTTCTGGCTGATGGCGCGCTGCGGCGGCGGTTCGACGGTTTCCAATGGGGCTGGCGTCGGCGCGGGTGCTTCCTTGCCGGCCTGCTCCAGCAGTTGCTTGGCGGCGTTGAACACCTGCAAGCATGAGCCACAACGAACAACCCCGCGCGCCACGCTCAACTGGGCATGGTTGACGCGGAAGCTGGTTTGGCAATGCGGGCACTGGGTGACGAAGCTGTCGGTCATGCGGCGATCCGGTAGATGCAGGCGTCCATTCTAGCGCCGACGGCCAGTGATGCGCACCCAGCCATCGCGATTGGCGATCGGGTCCAGATCGAAATCCTTGGCATAGGCTGCGGCCACTTCATCGCCTTGCTCGGCAAGAATGCCCGAAAGCGCCAGGCGACCGCCCTGCCGGACCAGGCCCGACAACTGCGGCGCCAGCGAAACCAGCGGTCCGGCCAGAATATTGGCCACCAGCACATCGGCCTGAACCTGCGGCAGATCTTCAGGCAGGTACAGCGGGAACAGCTCGTCTGCGATGCCGTTGCGCCCGGCGTTGTCACGAGAGGCTTCCAGCGCCTGCACGTCGATATCGGTGCCCACGGCCTGCTTGGCGCCCAGCAGCAGCGCGGCAATCGCCAGAATCCCCGAACCGCAGCCGAAGTCCAGCACGTTGCAGTCTTTGAGGTCCTGACCGTCGAGCCATTCCAGGCACAAGGCGGTGGTCGGGTGAGTGCCGGTGCCGAAGGCCAGGCCCGGATCCAGCAACAGGTTCACGGCATCTGGTTCGGGAGCTGCGTGCCAGCTCGGCACGATCCACAGGCGCTGACCGAAACGCATGGGCTGGAAGTTATCCATCCAGCTGCGCTCCCAGTCCTGATCTTCGATGACTTCGCTGTGATGCTCGGGCAGCGGGCTGCCAGTCAGCAACTCAAGGTGGGCCAGGACCGGGCCTGGCTCGGTGCCGCCTTCGAACAGCGCCAGCAGGTGAGTGTGGGACCACAGCGGCGTGGTGTTGAGTTCGGGCTCGAAGATCGGCTGGTCTTCGGCGTCCATGAAAGTCACCGACACGGCGCCCACTTCAAGGAACGCGTCTTCGTAGGTTTCGGCTTGTTCTGGGCTGATGGCGAGACGGACTTGCAGCCAAGGCATGGCGGGCACCTTTGAAAAATATTGATTGCAGCCTAGCGGTCTGCGAGAAGCGCGCAAGTTTACGCGAGCGCGGAGGTTTTGTGGGAGTGGCTTGGTCCCAAGCATCAATGCATGCCCTGTGGGAGCGAGCCTGCTCGCGAAGACGGCATGCCAGTCAGCATTGATGTTGAATGTGCTGGCCTCTTCGCGAGCAGGCTCGCTCCAACAGGGAATGTGTTGTGGTTCGGATGAAATGTCCAGAAACAACAAAGCCGCCCGAAGGCGGCTTTGTTGATCGGGTCGAAGCTTAGTGCTTCTCGCCAGCCAGCTTGTGCTCGAGGTAGTGAATGTTCACGCCCCCTTCGCAGAAACCAGCATCGCGGGTCAGGTCGCGGTGCAGCGGGATGTTGGTCTTGATCCCGTCGACCACGATCTCGTCCAGCGCATTGCGCATGCGCGCCATGGCTTCGTCACGGGTTGCGCCGTAGGTGATCAGCTTGCCGATCAACGAATCGTAGTTCGGCGGAACGGCATAACCACTGTACAGGTGCGAATCGACGCGAACGCCATTGCCGCCTGGTGCGTGGAAATGCTTGACCGTGCCAGGGCTTGGCATGAAGGTCTTCGGGTCTTCGGCGTTGATCCGGCATTCCAGCGCGTGACCGCGGATGACCACGTCATCCTGGGTGAACGACAGCTTGTTGCCGGCGGCGATGCTGAGCATCTCCTTGACGATGTCGATGCCAGTGACCATTTCCGAAACCGGGTGCTCTACCTGGACACGAGTGTTCATCTCGATGAAGTAGAAGCGGCCGTTCTCGTACAGGAACTCGAAAGTGCCTGCACCACGGTAACCGATGTCGATGCACGCCTTGACGCAGCGGGCGAGAACTTCCTGGCGAGCCTGTTCGTCGATGCCCGGTGCCGGCGCCTCTTCAAGCACCTTCTGGTGACGGCGTTGCAGCGAGCAGTCGCGGTCGCCCAGATGGATAGCCTGGCCCTGGCCGTCGGACAGAACCTGAACTTCCACGTGACGGGGGTTGGTCAGGAACTTTTCCAGGTAGACCATCGGGTTGCCGAACGCTGCGCCCGCTTCGGAGCGGGTCAGTTTCGCCGAGGAAATCAGGTCTTCTTCCTTGTGTACCACGCGCATGCCGCGACCACCGCCGCCGCCAGCGGCCTTGATGATCACCGGATAACCGACTTCGCGACCAATGCGCAGGGCGGTTTCTTCGTCTTCCGGCAGCGGGCCGTCGGAGCCCGGAACGGTTGGAACGCCGGCGGCGATCATCGCGTGCTTGGCCGAAACCTTGTCGCCCATCAGGCGGATGGTTTCAGCTTTCGGGCCGATGAAGGCGAAGCCGGAGTTCTCGACCTGCTCAGCAAAATCAGCGTTTTCTGCAAGGAAACCGTAGCCCGGGTGAATGGCGGTGGCGCCAGTCACTTCGGCCGCGGCGATGATGGCCGGGATGTGCAGGTAAGAGTGGGCCGCCGATGCCGGACCGATGCAGACGGATTCGTCTGCCAGGCCCAGGTGCATCAGTTCCTTGTCCGCCTTGGAATAAACGGCGACGGTCTTGATGCCCATCTCTTTGCAGGCGCGCAGAATCCGCAGTGCAATCTCACCGCGGTTGGCGATCAGAACTTTTTCCAACTTCGCAGTCATCAAAGGCGCTCCGCGGTTCAAACGATGGTGAACAGCGGTTGGTCGTACTCAACCGGCTGGCCGTCTTCGACGAGGATGGATTCGATCACACCGCTGGTTTCAGCTTCGATGTGGTTCATCATCTTCATGGCTTCAACGATGCACAGGGTGTCGCCTTTCTTCACGGTCTGGCCGACTTCCACGAAGGACGGCGAGGTTGGCGAAGACTTGCGGTAGAACGTACCGACCATCGGCGAACGGGCAACAGTGCCGTTCAGTGCTGGCGCGGCGGCAGCCGCAGGTGCGGCAGCAGCAGCCGGAGCGGCGGCAGCGACAGGCGCGGCAGCCGGAGCAGGCATAGGAGCCGGCGCGTAGTACTGCTGGGCCGGGGTCTTGCTATGACGGCTGATGCGTACGGACTCTTCGCCTTCCTTGATCTCGAGCTCGTCGATGCCGGACTCTTCCAGCAATTCGATCAGTTTCTTAACTTTACGGATATCCATGAATCATCAACTCCCAAGGGTCGGTCAGGGGCGCTTAACGCTTGTTGTTCAAGCTGTTGCCGGTCTTTCAAGCTGCTCTAGGGCGGCCTCCAGGGCCAGTCGGTAACCGCTGGCGCCAAGGCCGCAGATCACTCCCACCGCTACGTCGGAGAAGTAAGAGTGATGGCGGAAAGGTTCGCGTTTGTGCACGTTAGACAAATGCACTTCGATGAATGGGATGCTCACCGCCAGCAGCGCGTCACGTAATGCGACACTTGTATGCGTAAAAGCTGCTGGATTGATCAGAATGAAGTCCACGCCTTCGCTGCGGGCGGCATGGATGCGGTCGATCAATTCGTACTCGGCATTGCTTTGCAGGTGCAGCAAATGATGGCCGGCTTCGCGGGCGCGGCGCTCCAGGTCCTGGTTGATCTGCGCCAGCGTGGTAGCGCCATAGGTGCCCGGTTCGCGGGTGCCGAGCAGGTTCAGGTTGGGTCCGTGCAATACAAGTAGCGTCGCCATCGGCTGTTCCTTGGTTATCCGTGTGCATTTGTCAGAACCCGGCGACTATGCCGCAAAGCCTTTGTGACTGTCCAGTTCTCTGCAATAGGCAGCACGATGACCGATGTTTGCGCGAGATATATGACTGCCTGATTAAATCCGGTCATTCGCCTTGGCGACACGATCGGCGAAATCCCTGGCAGTGATCTCGCCGATAACCCGCACATCGACACGTTCGACACCGTCCTTGCCGAAAAACATCAAGGCTGGAGGGCCGAACAGTTGGTAGCGGTCGAGGAGGGCGCGTTGTTCGGCGTTGCTGGCCGTGATGTCAAAGCGGATCAGCCGATAACCCTTCAGGCGTTCGATGACGATCGCATCGTCAAGCACCTGGTGTTCGATGACTTTGCAGCTGATGCACCAGTCGGCGTACCAGTCGAGCAGTACCGGCGTGCCGGACGCCCGGGCTTCGGCGAGCACCCGGTCGAGGTCTGTCGCGGTGGTGACGGTTTGCCAGGCGCTATTTTTTTGCGTAGACACCTCGCCAACCACCACGGATGACTGGCCGATTGGGTTGAACGGATCGGTCTGGCCGCTAAAACCGCCGTACCAACAGGCCAGCGCATAAAACAGCAGGAACATTCCGAGCAATTGGCCCAGGCGTTTTCGCGGCGGTTTGTAGACGAACTCCAGTGCCCCGAGGAACAACCCGACGCCAGCGGCCAGCAGGCCGATCAGCAGCAAGGTGATTTGCCCCGGCAGCACTCGGCTGAGCAGGGCAATCGCCAGGCCCAGCAACAACACGCCAATCGCGTTTTTCACGTAGATCAGCCACGGTCCGCTTTTCGGCAACCAGGTGGCACCACCGGTGGCCACCAGCAAAAGCGGTGCGCCCATGCCCAGGCCGAGCATGAACAGTTTCAGGCCGCCGCCCAGCGCATCGCCGCTGGCGCTGATATACAGCAGCGCACCGGCCAACGGCGCGGAGACACAGGGCGAAACCAACAGGCTGGAAACCACGCCCAATACCGCGGCGCCCCACAGCGAACCGCCTTCGGTGCGGCCGGCAATACGGTCCAGTCGACTGCTGATGGCGTGCGGCAACTTGAGTTCGAAAACGCCAAACATCGCCAGGGCAAACAGCGCAAAAAACATTGCGAACGGCACCAGCACCCAGGCCGATTGCAAGCGTGCCTGCAGATTCAGTTGGGCGCCGAACAAGCCCATGAGCGCGCCCAACAATGCAAAACAGGCGGCCATCGGCAGCACATAGGCCAACGACAGGTTGAAACCACGCCAGCCGCCGACTTGGCCACGCAACACCACGCCGGAAAGGATTGGCAGCATTGGCAGCACGCACGGGGTAAAAGTCAGTCCCAGGCCCGCCAGGAAAAATAGCGCCAGCTCGCGCCAGTTCCAGGCGTGGGTTGTCGTCGGGCCGTTGCCGTCGATGCCCAGGCGCTCGGTTTCCGGTGGATAGCACAGGCCTTTGTCGGCGCAGCCCTGGTAGGTCACGATCAACGTGAAGGCGCGTTGATCGGTGCGCGGCAGTTCTACATCGAGTACGCCACGGTAAACCTCGACATCGCCGAAGTACTCATCGTGCTTTTGTTCGCCCTTGGGCAATTGCGCCGGGCCGAGGGTGACATCGGCCGGGTCGGCGCGGAACTGGAAACGATGCCGGTAAAGGTAATAACCCTCGGTGGCGACGAAGCGCAGTTTGATCGATTGCGGCGTGCTTTCTACCAGGCTCAACTGAAAGGCTTCGCGCACCGGCAGGAAATCGGCACTGTTGTTGATCGAGCCCAGGGTCGAACTGGGGCGACTCTCCAGCAAACCGCCGGCGGTGGCAGGCAGGGCGAGTACTAAAAGCAGCAGGTAAAGCAAACGGCGCATGACGATCTCGCGTATCGGAATTGGGGGGATGATAGCCGAGTGCGCGAGACAAGGTGATCGTTCCCACGCAGAGCATGGGAACGATCAGGAGGGGGCAGTCAGACGCGGAAGGCCTGAACGGCAGTGTGCAAGCGCCCACCCAACACCATCAAATTCTCCCCCTGCTCACGCCCCTGGCCGATACGCAGCAAATTGTCCCCACCCAACTGGTGAATACGCTCGCTGTGATCGCGGATTTCACTGACGGCACCGCTCTGCTGGGCAGTGACATCGGCGATGCGTACCGCGGTATCGGAAATGGTCTGGATTGCCCCGACGATTCTATCCAGCGCACCGTCCGCCGCCTGCGCCTGGTTGGCGGTGGCTTCGGCATGCTCGACCTGCGCGCGCATGCCTTCGACCGATTGGCGCGCCGCGGTTTGCAGGCCGGCGATCAGGCTCTGGATTTCGGCCGTGGCCCCAGCGGTGCGTTGTGCCAGCGAGCGCACTTCTTCGGCCACTACAGCAAAGCCACGGCCCATCTCACCGGCCCGGGCCGCTTCGATGGCGGCGTTCAACGCCAGCAGATTCGTCTGGTCGGCAATCGAGCGGATCACCGTCAGCACGCCACCGATGGTCGCGGACTCTTCAGCCAGGTGCTCGATCATCTGCGCATTGCCTTGCACTTCTCCTACCAGGGCATGCAGGCCGGTAAGACTCAGGCCAATGACTTTCTGGCCATGTTCGACCGCCTGGCCAGCATGGCGACTGGCCTCGGCGGCCTGGCTGGCGTCGCCGGCGACTTGCTGGATGGTCGCCTCCAGTTCGCCAAGGGAGTCTCGAATCATTGCCGTGTCGCCGGCCTGGTGTTCGGCGCCGCTGTGCAGGTCATTGCTCAGTTCCGCCAGGGTTCGACTGCTGCCGGCGACCTGTTCGGCGTTGCGACGAATGGTCCCCACCAGGTCCACCAGGTAGGCGCGCAAGCGGTTGAGCGAGGCTTCGATGTCATGCAGTTCGCGATTGGTGTTACCCAGTTGGATGTCCCGGCTGAAGTCGCCTTCCGCCCAGGTCGACAAGGCTGGTGCGAGGTTGGTCAGGGTCCGGGCCAGGCGTCGTTGCAGGGTGTCGATCAGCAGGGCGATCAACAGGATCAAGCCGATCATTACCCCTTGTATCAATCGCACCTCACTCTGGATCTCCCCGTGTTGGGCGCGTACCACCGGCTCCAGCCCGGCGATGGCTTGTTGCACGGCGGCGATTTTCAGGTGCGTCGCGGCACTGAGTTCGGCGCGTTTGTGGATTTGCTCGCGGGTGCGCGAAAGTTCCGCAGGGTAGCGGCCGAGCAGGCTGTTGAGCTCACGCTTGATCCCCACGCCGGCGTCTTCGGCGGCGGCTTTCTCGGTGTTCTCCAAGCCCATCATCGCGGCGAAATCATCGGTGTTCGATTCACTGCTGGCCGCCACGCCCAATAACGGCAGGGCATCCAGCTGTTCGGCCTGTGCGCGGATGTTGGTGATTTCGCGCTCGACATCGGCGGCCAGTTCGCTGCGGCCGCTGCTGACCAATTTGTCCCGGGCCAGTGACAGTTTGCCCAAGTGCTGGGAGGCGCTGAGCAGCGGAGTCAGGTAGCTCGCGTTGCCACTGGCGTACTGGCTGAGTTGATCAAGGCTGGCCCCCAACTCGCGTTCGGCTTGCAGGAGCAGGGCCTGTGGGTCAGCGGCGAGCTTGCCGGCGGCCAGCAGATCGGTTTTGCTGAATTCATCCAGGTTCGTCAGGCTCGGCTGCAAGGTTTCAGCCAGGGCCGGTGGAAATTCGCCGAGTTCCTTGTGCAGTTTGTCGATGGCCTGGCTGGCGCTGCTCAAGCGCAGCGCATCGCCACTGGCGAGGTAATCCTCGATGTTGCGCGCCACGTCACTCTGGAATTGCTGGGACAAGCCCAGGTAGCGCTCCATTAATAGATAGGGGCGTTCGAGGGCTTTTTGCGACCACCAGAGTGTGGCGCCAAGCGCTACGCAGACGGCAACTAAAAGAAGGGTATTGAGATTGGTTAGCAGTTTCAGGCGCATCAAGGACTACCAACGGCAGAATGGTAAGTGCCTGAAGTTATTGCGTTTCTGTTACAGGGTTATGACTGTCTCGGTCTGTTCCGATGAAAAGGTGGCACTTTGCTTTGATGTCCGGGAGGCCTGCACCCGGTTGCGCCCCGCGCCTTTGGCACGGTACAGCGCCTCGTCCGCCTGGCTGGCCATCAACAGGCTGTCGGAGTGTTCGCCGAGGTCCACCACGCCGGCGCTGAACGTGCACCAAAGGTCCTGTGGTTGCGCGGGATAATGAATCTCGGCAAAACGCTTGCGGATGTCATCGAGCAGTTTGACGGCAGCTTCAAGGTCGGTATCGGGCATGACAATGGCGAACTCTTCGCCACCGTAACGGCCAATGAAGTCGGTCTTGCGCAAGCGCTGTTTGAGGAACAGCGCGAGGCTCTTGATCACCCGATCGCCCATGGGATGGCCGTGGCTGTCGTTGACGCGTTTGAAGTGGTCGATGTCGAGCATCGCAAAGCTCAGCGGCCTGCCCTCGCGGCGAGCGCGAAAGCAGCAGTCTTCGAGCAATTGCAGGATGTGCGTGTGGTTGTACAGGCCGGTGAGGCTGTCGCGCACCATCCGCGCCTTGAGGTTGCGTGCCCGTGCCGCCCGGTTACGCACGGTGGTGATCAGGTGCCGGGGCTTGATGGGTTTGGTCAGGAAGTCGTCGCCGCCCTCGCTCATGGCATCGAGTTGCTTGTCCAGGTCGTCCTCGGCCGACAGGTAAATGATCGGTACGCTGACATAGCGGTCGTTATGGCGGATCACCTTGGCCAGTTCCGTACCGGTGCAGGCCGGCATGTACATGTCGAGGATGATCAGGTCCGGTTGAAAGTCCGCCAGTTCGGCCATGGCCTGGATCGGCTCGATCAGTGTCCGGGTGATGATCCCTGCGCTGTTGAGCAGGCGCTCGGTGTGCAAGGCTTGGGCGCGCGAGTCGTCGATGATCAGCACTTTATAGGGCTCGTACTGGGCGACGCAGGTCAGTACTTCAATTTTTTCCAGCAGGCTCGACGCTTCAAGGGTGCCGGTGAGGAACTCCTGGCCGCCGGCGCGCACAGCGGCGAGGCGGGTCGGGGTGTCGGTTTCATGCAGGCTGAAAAACAGCAGCGGCAAACGCTGGTCGAGACCTTCCTGGGCTTCGGCCGCCAATTTCAGGCCGACGCCAGGGCCGCTGAAGTCAACGTCCATGACGATGGCGGCTGGTAGGCGCTCGACCATTGATGAGCGGAATGCCGGCACGCTCTCCAGGGACTGGGCACTGAGCCCGAAAAACTCCAGCTGCTTGGCCAGTCGCTCGGCACGGTCATGATCCTGCAGCATCACATAGACGGGTTTGCGCAAGGGCGGCAGGAACGTTTGGTCCAGCTGATCACCATGGCGCAGGCCGGTGCGCGACAGGCGTTGCATCAGTCGATTGAGGTCGCTGATCAGGCTGCTGCTGAGGCGACCGCGATTGGCGTCGACAGCCTCCAGCGACAAGCCGATGTGACGCGCCAGTTGCGAATGCTCCGGTTGTTCGAAGCGTTCAGCGAAGCGTAACAGTCGCAGGTTGGCCTCGCTCAGTTCCGCCAGCTCCTGGGTCGACCATTCATTGCGTTGCAGGCGTTGCCATATCTCAAGAATCTGACGTGCTTGATGAATTACCCGCTGGGCAAAGTGATGCTTGAGGCGCTCGCGGCTGGGGTCTTCTGGCTCGGTCATATCCTGACTACTGGTTAGGGGGTACGCTGAGGACGACTGGTGGCTCTATGCTAGCATCTCTTTTCCATTACATGAGTGTTGTACGTTAATAATCTGTGACACCCACCCATTCAGTTTCCGACCAATCAGTCGTCAATTGCCTGCCGGTTCTTGCGAAGGTCCCTGCAATGCGGGGGCTGGCGAGCCTCGAGTCCGATCCTGAGGTCCTTGGGGGCCAGCACGCAGGGCTGCAATGATCGATAGTTCGTTGCTGGAAGCCGGACAAATTTCCAGTCTTGGCGAGCTAGGGGATTCCCTTAGTCGTAGTGAGATAAATTTCGCTGTAAAGCCAACGGCGGGTGCCGGGAAAAGGCACGTTGTTGTATGGTTGTGGTCGAATCGATGAACTCAAGTAATTGAAAGGATATCGCCATGCTGGACTGGAAGAACCGCGCCGGTAGCGCGCCTGAACGTGCCGCTGAACCGAAGTCGGCCACCCGCAGTTATTTGGGCGGCCTGGTGTTCAGCCGGGCGCTGGCCACGTTGATTGGCATCTACCTGCTGGTGACGATTGCTCTGGGTTGGTACTGGAGCGCGGAACCTGCCCTGTTTCCGGTGCAGCAGAATGCGCAGTTGGCCGCTGAAAGAGACGGCAAGCAGATGGTGGTCGGCTACACCACGGTGGAAACCCTCAAGAGTGTCGCCGGGACCCTGCTGAACAAACCAGGCGGCTATATTTCCAACGACCGCCTGCCGCCAGGCCTGTGGATGGACAACATGCCAAGCTGGGAATACGGCGTGCTGGTGCAGGTGCGCGATCTGAGCCGGGCGCTGCGCAAAGACTTTGCCCGTTCGCAATCGCAGTCCACCGAAGACGCCGACTTGGCCAAGGCCGAGCCGCGCTTCAACTTCGACAATAAAAGCTGGGTGCTGCCATCCAGTGAGTCTGAGTTCCAGGAAGGCATCAACTCCCTGACTCGCTATCAGACTCGCCTGTCCGATCCGAACCAGAAGAGCGCACTGTTCTATGCCCGTGCCGATAACCTGAACAACTGGCTGGGTGATGTCGGTACCCGCCTGGGTTCGCTGTCGCAACGCCTGTCGGCCAGTGTTGGCCGGGTCAAGCTCAACACTGCGCTGAAGACCGAAGTGGTGGCCCCTGGGCAGGTGCCGCAGGTTGATGAAGAGATCGTCGAAACCCCGTGGCTGCAGATCGACAACGTGTTCTACGAAGCCCGCGGCCAGGCCTGGGCTTTGTCGCATTTGCTGCGTGCCATTGAAGTGGACTTCGCCGATGTGCTGGCCAAGAAGAATGCCACGGTCAGCGTGCGCCAGATCATTCGGGAACTGGAAGCGTCGCAGGAAGCGGTCTGGAGCCCGATGATCCTCAATGGCAGCGGTTTCGGCGTGCTGGCCAACCACTCGCTGGTGATGGCCAACTACATCTCGCGGGCCAACGCGGCGGTCATCGATTTGCGTCAATTGCTGAATCAGGGCTGAGCCATGGCCGATAGCTCCATCGATAACCTGCGCGAAGCCGCCCATCGGGCGGCCTCGGATGCCGAAGAGATCGCCTGGGTCGACGAGCAGGACAATCTGCTCGGCGCCCTGGTCCGGTCCGACTTGCGCGAACGCGGGCTTATCGGGCGCGGTACCTACATCATGTTGTTCAACTCCGCCGGAGAGCTTTGCGTGCACCGGCGCACCCTGAGCAAGGCGATCTATCCCGGTTATTGGGACGTGGCGGCGGGCGGCATGGTACTCGCCAGTGAAACCTATGCCGAGTCGGCCGCCCGGGAACTGGAAGAGGAGCTGGGGGTGAGCGGGGTGGAGTTGACCGTTCATGACCATTTTTTCTTCGAGGACACTGGCAATCGCCTCTGGTGTTCGGCATTTTCGGCAGTGTGGGACGGCCCGCTGATCCTGCAGCCGGAAGAGGTGCTGGAAGCGTGCTTCATGCCCATCGAGCAGGTGCTACGGGATATCGAGCAAAAGCCTTACTGCCCGGACTCTTTGGCGGCGTTGAAACGCTATCTCCGTGCCCGTGGCGAAGACGTCGCAAAAGAGGCATAAATTGGCGCCGATTGGCTCTTAGCAATCGGCGTTTTTGCCGTTACACTGCGCGACCTTTTCAAACTGAACCGGTATTGCTGTTTGTAGGAGCTGCCGCAGGCTGCGATCTTTTGACGTTGCTTTTAATTCAACATCAAAAGATCGCAGCCTCGTTGCACTCGTCAGCTCCTACAAGGAAGCTTACCGTTTCAGTAGCGCTGCCCCTGCCTGAGTGGGGCTTCGCGGTCGATGGCACCTGCCCAGGTTGCCGCGACCAGTCTTTGTCCTCCCAAGAGGATTGCCGGTGGCCAAAAAAGCCGCATCCTTCGCCGCCCTTGGTGGCTTGGTATTTTCCACCGACGCAGGTCGTCATTGCCCGGAATGCAGTAAACCGGTAGACGCCTGCATCTGCAAACAGACCGTTATCCCGGCCGGCGACGGCATTGCTCGCGTGCGCCGCGAAAGCAAGGGCCGTGGCGGCAAGACGGTGACCACCATCACCGGCGTGCCCTTGGCCGAAGACGCACTCAAGGAACTGGCGACCACGTTGAAAAAAC
Organism: Pseudomonas sp. G5(2012); assembly: GCF_000408945.1. Taxonomy (NCBI): domain Bacteria; kingdom Pseudomonadati; phylum Pseudomonadota; class Gammaproteobacteria; order Pseudomonadales; family Pseudomonadaceae; genus Pseudomonas; species Pseudomonas sp. G5(2012). The sequence continues at coordinate 20,229 of NZ_APIO01000039.1, read as the reverse complement.
GCTGTGGTACCGGTGGAGCGTTGAAAGACGGGATCATTGAAATCCAGGGCGATCATGTCGAGCTACTCTTGGCAGAGCTGATCAAGCACGGATTCAAGGCAAAGAAGTCCGGCGGCTAGCAGCCTCTGTGAAAACCACCCGCGGCTTGATCCAGACCTGCCTGACTGCAGGCCTGGCGTCGTCACCATGGTTTTCACAGAGCCTGTTCATGACCGGTTTCTAAACTCACTGCGGTCGGCGAGGTCTATCCCTTCGTTGACGAACCGTCATTTTCATTCTTTAGACTGCGCCGGCCTGACACCAGGCGACGCACTATGACTTCTTTATAGGGGACTTCAATGTCCGTAAGACGCACACGCAAAGACGATGGCAGCCAATGGACAGTTGCGGACAGCCGCAGTGTTTACGGGATTCGCCATTGGGGGGCCGGGTATTTCGCGATCAATGACGCCGGTCGCGTCGAAGTTCGTCCCAACGGTCCGAGCAGTTCACCAATCGATCTGTTCGAGCAAGTCGACCAGTTGCGCAAGAGCGGCTTGTCCTTGCCATTGCTGGTTCGGTTCCCGGACATCCTGCAAGACCGCGTGCGTCAGCTCACCGGTGCGTTCGACGCCAACATCGAGCGCCTGGAATACCAGAGCAAGTACACCGCGCTGTACCCTATCAAGGTCAACCAGCAGGAAGCGGTGATCGAGAACATCATCGCCACCCAGAACGTCTCCATCGGCCTGGAAGCCGGCTCCAAGCCTGAGCTGTTGGCAGTGCTGGCGCTGGCGCCGAAGGGTGGCACCATCGTTTGCAACGGCTACAAGGACCGCGAGTTCATCCGTCTGGCGCTGATGGGCCAGAAGCTCGGCCACAACGTGTTCATCGTGATCGAGAAAGAATCCGAAGTCGGCCTGGTGATCGAAGAAGCCGCCTCGCTCAAGGTCAAGCCACAGGTTGGCCTGCGCGTGCGCCTGTCGTCCCTGGCCTCGTCCAAGTGGGCAGACACTGGTGGCGAGAAATCCAAGTTCGGCCTGTCGGCGGCGCAATTGCTGTCGGTGGTCGAGCGTTTCCGCGCCGCGGGCCTGGACCAGGGCATCCGCCTGCTGCATTTCCACATGGGCTCGCAGATCGCCAACCTGGCCGACTACCAACATGGTTTCAAGGAAGCGATTCGTTACTACGGCGAATTGCGTAACCTCGGCCTGCCGGTGGATCACATCGACGTGGGTGGTGGCCTGGGCGTGGACTACGACGGTACGCACTCGCGTAACGCCAGCTCGATCAACTACGACATGGACGATTACGCCGGTGTCGTGGTCGGCATGCTCAAGGAATTCTGCGATGCGCAGAGCCTGCCGCACCCGAACATTTTCTCCGAAAGCGGCCGTTCCCTGACTGCCCACCATGCCATGCTGGTGATCCAGGTGACGGACGTCGAGAAGCACAACGACGACGTGCCACAGATCGAGAACAAGGAAGCACTGCCGGAAACCGTGCAGTGGCTGGTGGACCTGCTGGGCCCGACCGACATCGAGATGGTCACCGAAACCTACTGGCGCGCCACGCACTACATGAGCGATGTCGCCGCCCAGTACGCCGACGGCAAGCTGACCCTGGCCGAAAAAGCCCTGGCCGAGCAGTGCTACTTCGCCGTGTGCCGTCGCCTGCACAACTCGTTGAAGGCGCGTCAGCGTTCCCACCGTCAGGTGCTCGACGAGCTCAACGACAAGCTGGCCGACAAGTACATCTGCAACTTCTCGGTGTTCCAGAGCCTGCCGGACACCTGGGCCATCGACCAGGTACTGCCGATCATCCCGCTGCATCGCCTGGACGAAGAGCCACTGCGTCGCGCCGTACTGCAGGACCTGACCTGCGACTCCGACGGCAAGATCAACCAGTACGTCGACGAGCAGAGCATCGAAACCAGCTTGCCGGTGCATGCCCTGAACGAAGGCGAGGACTACCTGCTGGGTGTGTTCCTGGTCGGCGCCTACCAGGAAATCCTCGGCGACATGCACAACCTGTTCGGTGACACCGACTCGGTGAACATCTACCAGAACGCTGACGGCAGCGTGTACCACGCCGGTATCGAGACCCACGACACCATCGAAGACATGCTGCGCTACGTGCACTTGTCGCCAGAAGAACTGATGACCCACTACCGCGACAAGTGCGCCAGTGCCCGCATCAGTGCCAGCGAGCGCACCCAGTTCCTCGATGCCTTGCGTCTGGGCCTGACCCGTTCCTCTTACCTGTCTTCCTGAGGTAAGTACTGCGCTCATCGGGTTGTCTGAAAATTTACCTTTTGCTGAGGAAATTTCAGATAACCCGGTGGGGCATTTCTCTTTTTTCCTGCGAAAAAGATCGCGTATCGGCCGTCCAAGGGATTTCGTCCTCTTTTCGCGTAGGTCTTTTCCTAAGTTGTACTTCGCCTCTCTACTCGGCCATCTCTCTCGGCGAGAATCCCCGGCTGTCCCTCCTGTAGAGAAATGCCCATGGTCGATCCAGCCAACGAATCGTCATTTCGTCTGGACGTAGCAGGTCTGTCCAATGCCTTCGAGGTTCTGTCCTTTGCCGGTAGAGAATCCATCAGCGAGCCTTTCGTGTTCGACGTGGACCTGCTGATCGAAGACCCGACGCTCGATCTCGCCGGCTTGCTGTACCGTTCGGCCTCCTTGCTATTCGGGCCGGAGGGAAACGTCATCCATGGGCAGCTGCACGAACTGGTCCAGCGTGAACATGGTTTGGGGGTCAGGCTCTGTCAGGTTCGGCTGGGGCCGAAACTCGCCTGTCTGGCCCGGCGCTACAGCCAGCGCATTTTCAGCGGTCGCTCAGTGCCGCAGATACTTGATCAGGTGCTCAGGGAGCACGGCATTGTCGATCAGGATCGACGCCTCGAATTGGCTGGCGATTACCCACCCCGTGATTTCTGCACGCAGTACCGGGAATCGGACCTGCAGTTTCTTCAGCGCCTTTGCGCCCATGAGCGGTTGCACTATCACTTCGAACACCGGGCGGATGGACATTGCGTGGTGATCGGCGAGGGGCCAGGGAATTTTCAGGTCGCTGAGGCGGCGGTCTTCCGTGCGATGGGCGGGCAACCGGCAGTTCGTCGTTTCGAGGTCATGCGCTGTACCGATGGCGCGGCGCAGCGCGTGGAGTGTGGTTCTGACCTGACGACGCTGCGCAGCGGCCAGCTCATGCCGCTGTCCGGGCACCCGGTTCCCGAATGGAATCAACCATGGTTGGTGACCCATATCGAGCATCAAGGCGAACAGGCGGCGAGCCAGACCTATAGCAATACGCTGCGGGCGGAGCAGTGGGTGTTGCCCCTTGAAACGCCACAGGTGGCGCTGAAGCCCAGGATGCACAGCCTGCAACGGGCATGGGTGGTCGATGTCGATGAGCCGCAACCTGATCCATCCAGGCCTGTGGCGGTGCAGTTTGACTGGGTTTACCAGGGGGAGGGCGCGGCATCCAGCCACTGCTGGCTGCCATTGGCTGCGCCACTGAACGTTGCGGCCAGCCCACGGTTGGCTGAAGGCACGGAGGTGGTGGTGAGCTTCACCGAAGGTGATCCGGATCGACCGTTGATCACCGGGTTTCTCCACGGCCCCGCCAGTGTCGAAGTAAACGAGGTGCAGGATCCTGCCACATCTGTTCTCGAAGATTGCCCGCTCGACGGAGTGCAACAGTGGTTGTGTTCGGGCGAGCCCCTGATGTTGCTGTGCCTGTTGCCCGGTGGTGGCAGTTTCAATCATTGCGCCCAGGCGCTCTGCATCTGTCGCACGGCGCCGCGCCTTGGCCAGAGCGGTGCGGCATGAGCGCGGTACAGGCAACCGTTGCGAACCCGCAATGGTTGTTACTGGACATGCCGGGCGCACCGCAGGTGGGCGTGACCCTGCAGGAAACGTTTGCTCAGGCCGGTAGGTTCTGGTTGTTCGAAGACACCGAGTGGCAGGCACTGCAGGAGCAGGGGCCGGTACTCATCGATCTGCAGAGCTGCCCGGCCCTGGCCGATCTGTACCGCGTCGATGGGCAGCGCTGGCCTGGGTTGCTGATGTTCAGCGAGGCGACGGCGTCGACATTGCTGGCGCATCTGCGGCGCATGCTCAGCGTCTCGTTCAACCTGCATCACCGCGCCTTGTTGAGTTACTTCAACCCGAACACCGCCAGTTATTTTTTTGATGCCTGCGATGCCGAGGAACTCAGTCGCTGGTTAGGGCCTATCAGTCAATTGCGCTGGTTCGGCGGAACCTGGGCAGACCGCGCGCTCGGCTGTCAGGGCTGGCAGCAGTTGCTCAACCCGGGGCTTGATGTGCGCCCTCTGGAGGTCGATGAGGATCTGAGCCCACGGCAGCGGGAAAAACTGCAGACGTGCCTGCTGGAACACCATGCCTGGCGCTGGAATCGGTCCACGGGCGCTGATTTCACGCGTCTGTGGGACCATCTGGAAGAGGGGCTGGCATTGGGCTTCAGCGAGCGCCCGGTGCTCGACGACTGGATATGGCTGCGCCTGCAATACCCCGACGCCTGGCTGGTGCAACCATTATCGGGCGGTACCCAACAGGAGCGCCTCGATAGTGTCCGCAAGCTATGGCAGGACGGCTCAACCTGAGCCGATGCTGTAGATGCCACTGGCTCAGTGAGCGCGGGCGAACCAGCCATCGTTCTGGCGCAGGCGCCAGGCAATCAAGCCGAGCGTCAGGCTGCGCAGCAACATGAACAGCAGAAAGGTTATCCACAAGCCATGATTGCCATAACCCTGCAGCGCCCAGGCGAACGGCAGCAGCAGTACCACTGTCAGCAGCATGCCGTTGCGCATTTCCCTGGCACGGGTGGCGCCGATGAATAACCCATCGAGCAGGTAGCTCCAGACGGCGATCAGCGGTAGCACTGCAAGATAGGGCAGGTACAGGAAAGCAGTGTCGCGCACGCTGGTTATGTCGGTTTGCATCTGGATGAACAGGTGTCCGGCAAACAGGAACAAGCCGGCAAAGCCCAGGCTCGCCAACAAGGACCAACCGCAGGCCACCACCAGGGAGCGGCGCAGGGCATTGCGGTCGCGCGCGCCGATGGCGTGTCCGCACAGGGCTTCCACGGCATGTGCCAGTCCGTCGAGTGCGTGGGCGGTCAGCAGCAAGCCGTTGAGCAGCAGGGCGTTGGCGGCAACGGTCGCATCGCCCAGCCGGGCGCCTTGCACGGTGATCAGGAAAAACACCGACTGTAGCGCCAGGCTGCGGATGAAAATGTCTCGGTTGACCGCCAACAGCGGTCGCCAACTCTGCCAGAGTGCCAGGGTGGCCCAGACGATATGGCCGGGATAAGCGCGCAGGGCCTGGCGCGTCATCATCAGGCCGATCAGCGCGCCGGTCCATTCGGCGATCACCGAAGCCCGGGCCGCGCCCACCACCCCCCATTCCAGGCCAAGGACAAACCACAGGTTAAGGGCAATGTTGACCAGATTGGTGCTCAACAGGATCGCCAGTGGCGCGCGGGCGTTCTGCGTGCCGAGAAACCAGCCGACCAGCGCATAGCTGGCCAGTGCCGCCGGCAGGCCGAACAAGCGAGTGTGGAAAAACTCGCGGGTCATCTGGTCCAGTTCCGCCGACGGTTGCATGAAGTGCAACGCAACCCCGCTCAACGGCACGCCCAAGGCACCCAGCACCACCGCCAGCCCCATGGCCAGCAGCAGGCCCTGCAACAGAATCTGCCGCAGCGCCGCGCCATCCCCGCGCCCTGCGGCCTGGGCGGCAAACCCGGTGGAGCCCATGCGCAGAAAACCCATCGCCCAGGCGAGGAAGGTATAGAGGCTGGCCCCGACCGCCACGGCCCCGAGTTGATGGGCGTGAGGCAGATGGCCAATGACGGTGCTGTCGACCAGCGCCACCAGCGGTACGGAAATGTTCGAGAGAATCATCGGCGCAGCCAGCGCCCAGACCCGACGATGGGTTGGGCGGTCGCGCCAGTCGGCGATCAGGTTGGACATGCAGGCTCCTTGGGGAGCAGGCATTGTAGCGACACATCTGGAATCTGCCGCGATCCATTGCAGGGGCGAGCCTGCTCGCGAAGGCGGTCTTTGAACTACATCAATGTCGAATGTCGCGCCATCTTCGCGAGCAGGCTCGCTCCCACAGGGGGGGTGGGGTCAGTGCATGATCCAGCTGAGCAACCACAACCCCAGCATCAACCAGATGATCCCCATGATAAACGCGGCGTTCATGAACGCGCGAATGGCCGACCATAACAACACCAACCCGACGATCAGGGTGATGATGCTGATGATCGACGTGTCCATGCCCAGTGCCTCGGACAAGCCCTCGACAAAATGGCTGCTCGCGCGACTCACCAGTTGGAACAGACCGCTGAGGCCATCAACGATGAAGCGGATGATTGAGCCGAGGACCTGGCCAAGCCATTCGAAAAAACCTTCTACCTGCATGAAATGAACGTCCTGTCTGTAGGAGCTGCGGAGCGACGGTTCGACTTGCCGCGAATTTTCACAGGCGCCACGAATCACGCCATCGAATGATTATGGTGCAAAGACCGACAATGCTGCCAGGCACTTGCCTTCCCCCGTCATCCCCCCGAAGCTATACGTCTTCAGGAGAGCCCGATGAACCTTGTTGAACTGACCGAACGCCTGCACGCTATCCGTGATCGCAATGACTGGCGGCAATTTCACAGCCCGAAAAACCTGGCCATGGCCGCGAGTGTCGAAATGTCCGAGCTGGTGGAGATTTTCCAGTGGCTGAGCGAAGACCAGTCACGGCAGCTGCCGGCTGACAAGCTGGCCCATGCCGGGCAGGAAATCGGCGATATCGTGCTCTACCTGTTGTTGCTGTGCAGCGAACTGGGGCTGGACATGAATGACGTTGTACGCAGCAAGCTGGCGGACAGCGAGCGGAGGTTCGGCTGATGAGCGACCGTCATTTCGATCAACTGGCGACGCGTTTCGCCGAAAAAATCTACGGCGGCGCCAAAGGCGCGATTCGCCTGGCGGTGCTGCAGGCCGATCTGGCCGAAGCCCTGCCGGATCGGCCACTGCGGGTCCTGGATATTGGCGCGGGCCTCGGCCACATGTCGTTGTGGCTGGCCCAGCGTGGTCATCAGGTGACCCTGGCCGAGCCCGCCGAACCGATGCTCGAGGGCGCCCGCCAGCGCTTTGCCGATGCGGAACAGAATGCGACCTTTATCCAGGCGCCCTGGCAGGAACTGCCCGGTCAGCTCACCGAACGCTACGACCTGGTGTTGTGTCATGCCGTGCTTGAATGGCTGGCCGAACCGCACGCCATCCTGCCGGTACTGCACCAGTTGACCAAGGCCGATGGTTGGCTATCCCTGGCCTTCTACAACCGCGACGCACTGATCTATCGCAACTTGCTCAAGGGCCATTTCCGCAAGATGCGCAAGAATGACATGGCCGGCGAGAAGCAGAGCCTGACTCCGCAACAGCCCCTGGACCCACGAGAGTTGGCAGCGCAACTTGAGGGGCTGTGGCAGGTCGAAAGCCAGAGTGGCGTTCGGGTTTTTCACGATTACATGCCGGTGGAGTTCCAGGCCCGCGCCGAGCTGTCGGACCTGCTCGAAATGGAGCTGGCCCATCGGCGCCATCCAGCCTTTGCCGGGCTAGGGCGTTACTTGCACTGGATCTGTCGGCCGGTCTGATCGGAGTTCGAAATGAAAAGTCGTGCAGGGTTGCTGTTGATCTGTCTGGGCCTGGCGGCCTGCCAGGGCAGCAATCCGTACGTGGCAAGTTCCAGGCCTTTGCCGCCAGCGCCACCTCAGGCGGCCAGTACCTTTGATCGCAGCGCCTACCCGGCGCCACCGCGAGACTACGGGCGTTATCGCAGCTGGGCCTGGCTCAACGGGCAAATGCCGCCGGGCACCGCGTGGGCGGACTCGGCGCAGGTCGCCGATGCCGTCAGCAGTGCGCTGGATCAACGCGGCCTGCGGCCCCTGCGTGACAACCGGCCGGCGGATCTGTTCGTCAGCGCAGACCTGCGTTTGGAAACACGCTTGCGTCAGGTCCAGGACGATTACGGCTACTACGGCGGTTACGGCGGCTATAACCGCTATGGTTATGGCCCGGGTTACGGCATGTACGGCAGCATGCCGATTGTGCGCACTTATGAGGAACAGGTCGTGGTGGTTCACGTTGACCTGTACGACGCGCAAAACGGTGAACCGGTTTGGAGTTCGAGCGCTGAAACCAGCAACCGGGGCAGCGAGGGCGAGCGTGTCGATGCCATACGGGAGGCTGTAGAAAAGGCAATGTCGGCGTATCCTCCTAGTTAGCTTCCTGTAGTCCAGAAGCATTTCGCAGGTTCATGTCTTCTACCGGAGAATCGCCATGTTCCGCCGTCTCGCTTTACTGGCAGTGGCCGTGCTGCTCAGTGCCTGCGCCGCCAACCAGGTCAATCATGACTTCGATGCCAGCCGCGATTTTGCCGCGTATCACAGCTGGAGCTGGAAAGAACCGGCGCTGCAATACCGTCCCGATGACCCCAGGATCAAGAGCGACCTGACCGAACAGCGTGTGCGCGATTCGGTGGCCGATCAGCTCGAGCAACGTGGCCTGCGTCAGGCGGGCGCCGGCGCCAGGGGGGATGTGAATGTGCAGGCTTACCTGATAGTCGAGGATCGCCAGCAACAGGTGACGACCAACTACGGCGGCGGTTGGGGTTACCCTTGGTACGGCTACTATGGCGCTCCGATGTACAACGAAACCCGCCTGGTGTCCTACAAGGTCGCGACGATCCAGATCGACCTGCTCGACGGCAAGGACGGCAAGCTGGTCTGGCGCGGCAGTGACGAACAGATGCTCAGCCGCACGCCGAATCCGACAGACCGCAGTAATGCGATACACGAAACGGTCACGAGGATTCTGGCCAACTACCCACCCCGCCGGTGAAAACACCCAATTAACACCCCCTACAGGCGGTGGCGAGTTGCCAGCAGTCACGCCATCCCTTGTCTACACTGCCTTACACCCACGGAGGTTACGTTCGGCCGTGCGCCGGCAAAGGAGTGCGCGATGTCGCCCCGCATGCAGTTTCGCGGCCCTGCCCGACAAACAGGGGCCATTGGCTTGATGGCGGCCGTTACCTTGGCGCTGGCCTTGGCGTTCATGTTGCTGGTGATCGACAGCGGCCGGCTCTACCTGGAAAAGCGCAACCTGCAGCGCATCGCCGACATGGCCGCGCTTGAAGCCGCCACGCGGGGTGGGGATTGTTCCACGGGTGCAACCGCGACCAGCTATGCCACCGCCAGTGCCCAGCGCAATGGCTTCACTGTGCCCAGCGACGGGCGTGCACTGGCGGTTAGCTGCGGTGCGCTGACCCTGGATGCCAACAGCCTGCGGATATTTTCCGTCGACCCTGGCAAAAGTGAAGCGATCCAGGTCATCGCCAGCCACGTCGTGCCGCAAAGTTTTGCGGGCGGCATTGGTGCTCTGTTTGGCGGTGCCCCTGCTGGCTCGACCCTGAACCTGAAGGCCACAGCGGTCGCTGCACTCCCGCCGCCGCTGGCAGCGCTGACCATCCGCAGCACTGTGCTGACATTCGATACCAGCAAGGCAGCCATTACCAGTTTGCTGTTCGGTGGCTTGCTGGGAGGCAACGTGACGATCAATGCCGCAGGCTGGAATGGCTTGGTCAACAGCAACATCAGCCTGCTCAGCTACCTCAATCGCCTGAAAGTCGACCTCGGCCTGACCGCCGTAGGCTACGACCAGGTGCTGTCCAACAGCATCACCGTCAGCCAGTTGATCCAGGCCGCCATCAATGTCCTGGACCCCAATGGCACTCTGGCAGCGAGTGCCACGATCGTCAGCCTGAAGGCGCTGAAATTGGCTGCCGGTGCGACCAGCGTGGTGCTGGGCGACTTGCTGCACGTCGAAAGTGGCAGTGACATCTCGGCCCTGGCAGTGAACCTCAAGGCTTTCGACCTGATTGAAGGCGTCGTGCAGTTGGCCAACAAGCAGAACGGCCTGGTGGCGACCCTGCCGATCAACCTCGCGGGCCTGGCGCAGATCACTGCGCGGGTGCAGGTGATGCAGCCACCGCAATTGTCGGCCGTGGGCAATCCGAAAAAGGCGGCCCAGGCGCCCTTGGGGCCTGACCGCATTTATGTTCGAACCGCCCAGGTCAAGACGTTGTTGTCCATTGACCTGCCGGTACTGGACGCCATCACGCCATTGGTCAATGCCGTACTTGACCTTGCTACGTCGCTGACCGACTTTCTGAAAGACTTGCTGGGCCTGCAACTGCACAAGTTGCTGACGTGCGGCTTGGGTGCACCGTGTGACACGACGGAAGTCAAGCTTCTGCCTCCGCCGATACGGCTCGATGTTGCTCTGGAAGCGGGCGGTGCCTGGAGTTATGTCACGGCTTACAGCTGCATGAGCTCGACGAATAAAAGCCTGACCACCAGCACCACGACCAAGCTGATCGGGCTGAAAATCGGACAGATCACCCCGGAGGATGTGTTTGGTTCCGCCACGGTCCCGCCGACCAATATCGTCAACCCGCTACAAGTCATTTATGTCGGCGTGCAAACCTGCAACCGGCTGCTGTTTTTACCGGCGGTCTGCTACAACCCTCGGCCGAGCGGTGGCATCGGCATCCACGTCAATACCGCGGTAGCGCAGAACGCCAACATACCCCACGTGTATTCCGCACCAGCTGCCGCCAACCTGCCGGAAATCAACCAGCCACCGTTTTTCTACGCCTACACCACCAACAACATCGTCAACAGCCTGAGCACCACCGTCAGCGACCTCGGCGTGAACATGTATGGGCTGTCGGGCAGCATCATCGGTGGCCTGGGCAGCCTCTTGAACGACGTCACCACCGCGCTGGTCAATGCGATCAACACCGTACTCAGCCCGCTGCTGGATACCCTGATCAACACGCTACTGGCGAGCCTGGGCATCGACTTGAACAAGGTCGAAGTCGGCGCCAACCTCAGCTGTCACGCCGGCCGCGCATCGCTGGTGATCTGAGCATCGTGCACGATCGGCAGCTCGATGCAAAATCGCGCGCCCTCGGCCGAGTTTCTGACGCTGAGTGTTCCCCCCATGTTCTGCACGATGCCGTAGCTCACAGACAACCCCAGCCCAGTGCCGACGCCCACTGGCTTGGTGGTGAAGAAAGGCTCGAAAATCCGCTCCAGCAGGCGCGGATCGATGCCGCCCCCGTTGTCTTCAACCCACAGCCGCACCGCATGTTCATCGCGTTCGGTATACACCGCTATCCACGGCTTGAATTGACCGTCGGCCTCACGCTTGCCGAGCAGTGCATCCCGGGCGTTGACCATCAAGTTGATCAACACTTGTTCCAGCTGATCGACATACCCGCGTACCTGGACCGCAAAAGCGCACTCGCTGACCCGCAGTTCCACCCCTTTGCCGCGCATCCCCTCGGCCAGTAGCGACAAGGTGCCGTCGATAGCCTGGGCCGGGTTGAACGGCTGCTGTTCGATATCCGAGCGGCGGCCGAACACGCGCATGTGATCCACCACTCGCGCCGCACGCTGGACCTGAGCGTCGATGCGGTTGAGCTTGTCGGTCAGGTAATCGATCTGTAGATCGCCATTGCCCAAGCGCTTGAGCACATTAATGATCGCCATGCGCATCACGTTCAGCGGCTGGTTGATTTCATGGGCCAGGCCGGTGGCCATCTCGCCCAATGTGGCCATTTTCGCGCTTTGGGTCAGCTGTTGCTGGGCGCGCCGGACTTCGGTGTTGTCGCGACCCACGGCCTGCACCTCCAGCAAGCGGCCTTGCTCGTCGAACACTCCGCGATCCGACCAGACCCACCAGGCGTGTTCCCGGCCGGGTAATTGCAGATTGATTTCCGCCGTGCTCACCGGAAATTCCGGGCTCAATTGACTCAGGCGCTGGAGGAAGGACTCGCGCTGCTGCGCCGACATCCAGCTGCCCAGGTTAACCCCCGGCAAACCCTCGGGCGAACATTCCAGGTAGGTCGCCAGCGGCCGGTTGCCGAAGGACAGGGTCAGGTCCGGACGGTAACGGCAGATCATGGCCGGTGAGTCCTCCACCAACATCCGATAACGCTCCTCGCTCTGCTTGACGTGTTCGGCCGCCAGCGTCGCATCGGTGACGTCCAGCCACAGGCCGACGGCTTCCACCGGCAAACCCAGGTCATCGCGCAGCAACCTGGCTTCGTCGAGCAGCCAGTGGTAATTGCCGCGACTGTCGCGCAGCCGATAACGTGCACGTACCGAGCCTTCGCGCAACAGCAGGCGGGTGCGTTCGAAATAACGCTCGCGATCCTCGGGGTGAACGCGATCGACCAACGCCGCTCCGGTACAGTCAGCGAGCGTCCAGCCCAGCAAGGGTTGCAGGCTGTCGCTGAAAAAGGTCGGTTGCAGCGCACCTTCGACATAGCGCTGCACATAAATCACCGCAGGTGAACTGGCGATCAGATTGTCCAGCCGGGCATGCGCGGCAGCGGCGAGTTGCTCCTGGTTCTTGATGTCGCTGATGTCGAGCATGAATCCTACCAGGCGCCGTTGGTTGCCGACGCCCAAGGCCTGGCCTTGCAAGCGATACCAGGTCGGTGGAGTGTCGCCGTCGTCACGGTGCAGGCGCACGCACAACAGCAGGGGCGCGCCTTCGAGTCGCAAGTCCTGCAGGCGGCTGTGCAATTGTTCGCGATCGGCGGGGGGCACTTGGACGAGCCAGTCCTGCAGTGGCAAACGTTCCTGTTCAAGGTGCAGGGCACGGGCCAGGGAGGGGGCCAATTGCACCTCGCTGTCGTTGAACATTTCCCACCAGCCGGTGCCGAGCAGCGCCTGCAACGACTCCAGGCGCTCCAGCTGCAGGTGATGGCGATGTTCGCGCAAGCGCGCAAGCAAGGGGCCGGCGAGGGCGGCGGCAAACTGCAGCCAGTCGCGCTCGCTGACGTCCGGGGCCTGTTGATGGGCCGTGTAACAGCCACAGAGCAACCAGGCCACCACGCCTTGAGCGTCGTGATAGGGCACGGCGAAACCCTCGGTGTTGCCAAAGGTGCCTTGCAGGCGCGGGTGCTCGGCCAGGTTCAGGTGATGCGGCGTGGAGCCGTCCAGACTGTCGAGGCCGGTGCCCAGGCGCTGGCCGTTGTGCCACAGGCTGGGCGTGTCAAAGCCGGCATAGTGCTGGTGAATCTGCCAGCCCTCCTGCTCATCGAGCAGCGCCAGGGCGATACAGGGGATGTGAAAGCGTTGGGCCAGCGATTGCAGTTGGTCCACCAGCACGTCGGGCAAGCGCATCAGGCTGCACAGGCGCAACTGTTCACCGATTTGCGCCGCGAGCAACTGGCACTGCTCGCGCAGGCGCGCTTGTCGGCGTTCAAGCAGCAAGTCGCCGATGTCCAGCAACTGCAGCAACCAAGTGTCGGCCATTGGCTGGACCCAGCCACGCAGGTGCAGGGGCGAGCCGCTGAGGCTGTAGAAGTCCAGGTCCAGAAGCTGACCCCGCCAATCGGCGGGAGGGCCCTCGATGGCGAGGCTGCAATGGGGCAAGAGAAAATCCAGCAGATGTGCAAGCTGTGCCGCCGGGGCCTGCTGGGCCAGCAGATGCCGCAGTGGGCCGCTCAGGTGCAACACCCGACCCTGGGCGTCGAGCTGTATCTGTAGGCCGACACTGAGTACGCTTGGGGGCTCCACGATTTCCTGGTGTGCCGGCGGGTGGCGATTGAGCAGGCGCCCGAAGAGTTTATCCCCGGCACTCAAAATTGCAGGCTCGAACTGGCGGTGAGCGTCGCCGGCAAATTCGGTATGGGGCCAATCCCCGGCAGGTTCAGAAACGGAATCACCGCGTTTAACTTTTGCGAGGGATAGTGGATGGCCACCTTCAACACGCCGCCCGTATAAGTAGTGGTCGTGTCGGTGGCGACATCGAAATTCAGCCCGGCGGGAATCCAGGCCAACTGCCGGGTCAGTTCCAGCTTGACGACGTTTTTCAGCGCAGCCTCATAGCCGGGCGTGTTCGGGTCCAGGGCCACGCTACGGCGCACGGCTTCGGCGGTCGACTGGTTGAACGACTGCATCAGCAACAGCGGCAGGCTATACGTGACAATCGCGTAGAACACGGCAAAAAAGATCACGAACACCAAGGCAAATTCAATCGCTACGGCACCTTTTTGCTTACGTGGGAGGTTGCTTTTCATGAGTGCGACTACCCTGACATCACGAGGTAATGTCAGCATAGAATCATTCCGCCATAACGGACGTTTTTTACCGGATGCAGAGCTTTGTCCTACTGATCTGGCTGACGCTATGCGCAGCGCAAGATGCCCAGCAACGGCACATCGCCAACCGCCTGACCCTGGGCGTGGGGGCGCTGGCGCTGGCGTATCTGCTATGGAGCGGAACCACCTGGATCGGCGCCCCAGCCACGCAGGGTGGCTGGGCTGCGTTGCTGGCCATGGCCTTCACCTTGCCCGGCTATGCGATGCGTCGCCTCGGTGGTGGGGACGTCAAGCTCATGACCGCCCTGGGGCTGGCGACCGATGGTCGGCACGTGCTGGGCGTGTTTATCGGTGCCGGCCTGGCCAGTGTGTGTTGGATACTGCTGGCGCCAAGAGTCTGGCTTCATATCAGTCAAGGGCTTAGAAGTCGCCTGTGTTATCTGGAGCCCGGTCTGTCAAGGAAACAGCCCTTTGCCCCTTTCTTGTTGGTGGGGCTGGTGCTGACATTCGCCTGGCTCGGCATGTGATCCGTTTTGTACAGCGGCGAAAGAGCGACTACTTTCATACAGGGGTTTCAGTAATAGGACGGTCAGTCCTTGGCCTTGCAGGGAGTTGCACGTGAACAAGCGTACTTCGGCAATAAAAGTCCTCGTGGTCGACGATCAGTCCTTGATCGTCACAGAACTTTGCGAATTTCTTGAGAGCAACGGCTACCGCTGCGTTCCCTGCGAATCCGGCCATCAGGCGATCGAACGTTTCCAACAAGACATGGACATTGGCCTGGTCCTCTGCGATTTGCACATGCCTGGCCTGGACGGCATTCAAATGGTCCAGGAACTGCAACGCCTGAGTGGTAAACACCGGGCCTTCGAAGCCATCATGCTCACCGGGCAGGCGGACAAGCAGGATGTGATCAAGGCATTGCGCGCCGGCGTTGCCGATTACTACCAGAAGCCGATTGACCTGGGTGAATTGCTCGAAGGCGTACAGCGCCAGGAAGTGGCACTGCAGGAGCGGCATAAGACGCTGCAGTTGGGGCATCTGAACCAGAAGCTGCAATACCTGTCCGAGTCGCTTGATGATCTGTACCAGGACCTGGACCGGGTTCGGCGTACACCGAATGCCTCGGGAGGGGATGCCAGCGATACCGAGCGAACCGAGATCCCGGCCATCTTCAATCAGCTGTCGCCGCGCCAACTGGAGGTGGCGCGGTTGGTGGGCAAGGGGAAAACCAATTATCAGATTGCCTGCGAGTTGGGCATTACCGAGAACACGGTGAAGTTGTACGTGTCGCAGGTGCTGCGGTTGACGCATATGCATAACCGCACGCAATTGGCGTTGGCGATGACGCCGAATCATTCAGGGCTGCGGCATCGGGCGTCGACGAGCTGATCTGCGCTTTAGGCTGGTGTACATATCCAGCCCGCCAGCCGACCTGCATCTGGCGGACGTACTGGGTCCACCTGTGGGAGCGAGCCTGCTCGCGAAGACGGCCTGCCAGCCAATCCGATTCTAGCGGATGTACTGGATCCCCTGTGGGAGCGGGCTTGCCCGCGAAAAACCTGAGGGCACCGCGGGGCGTCTGGTTTCCCGCGTCATCGTTATCGACCATCGTCGGAACACCGCCCGGAGCATGCTCGCTCCTACAGGGTTATCCGACACGGTTAGTGCCTTGTTCAAATAGAGAAACGGCCTACACCATTCTTAGAATCGTCCTATTTCCAGCTTCCTTCCAATTCGCCAAAGCTTTCACCCCACAGGACCCGGGTGAACGCCAAACCCTTCCTGACCGCTCCCCCCGCAGACCAGGAAGGACTGACCATGAGCACCCAACCGCGCATTTTCTTCAACCACAGCCGCCATAAACTCTGGGTCCGCAACCTCGAGACCCGCCTCGATGTCCTTGCCTTTCGCGGCGAAGAACGCCTCAGCCAACCCTTCACCTACGAGATAGAGTTCACCAGCGCCGAGCTCGATCTCGAAGCTGAACAGCTGCTGCGCAAGGACGCCTCTTTCAGCTTGCACGCCGCGCCATTGAACGTCGCGCCGATGCCCTGGAAAGTGCCCGAGGTCAAACCGTTGCGCACGCTGCACGGCGTGATCACCGGCCTCAAGCGCCTGTCCGCCTCCCGTGACGAAGCCCGCTACGAACTCACCCTGCAACCGCGTTTGGCCTTGCTTGAACGCGGCCGGCAATACCGCATCTACCAGGATAAGTCAGTACCGGAAATCGTCGAAAGTATCCTGCGCAGCCGTCACGACCTCCGAGGCCAGGACTTCCTGTTCCGCCTGGTGCGTGAATACCCCCGGCGCGAACAGGTGATGCAGTACGGCGAAAGCGACCTGGCCTTCATCAGCCGCCTGCTGGCCGAAGTGGGCATCTGGTACCGCGTCACCAGCGACCAACGCCTGCACATCGACGTCGTGGAGTTCTGCGACGGGCAGCGCGGCTACCAGTTCGACGTCGAACTGCCGCGCTTCCCGCCCGCCGGGCTCAGCAGCGATGCGGACCGCGTGTGGGACCTGCAAACCCATCACCAGGTGGTGGAAAAACACGTCAACGTCCGCGCCTATCACCCCCTGGACGCCAGGGCCCACCTCGACGCCGACGTCGACCAGACCCGCGGGGCGAAAATCACCTACGGCGAGGCCTACCACTACGCCGAGCCCTACCGCGTACTCGGCGGCGCCTACGATCTGCACGAAGACCTGGCAACCGAAAGCGGCTACTTCTACGCACGTCTGCGCCACGAGCGCTACCTCAACGACCAGACCCGCCTGAGCGGCATCAGCAGCAGCGCCACCCTCGCACCGGGCCAGGTGCTGACCATCACTGGCGGCGGAGCACCGCAGGCCTTTACCCCGCGGTGCGCGATCATCGCCGTGCGTACCCGTGCCGCCCGCGATGCCAGCTTCGAGTGCCGCTTTGAAGCCATGCCCTATTCGGAAACCCTGTGCTTTCGCCCGCCACTGCTGCCCAAACCACAAATCGCCGGCACCGTCCCGGCCCGGGTCACCAGCGGCGAAGCCCACGACAAATACGCAGAAATCGATCTGCGAGGTCGCTACAAGGTCAACTTCCTGTTCGACCGCGACCCGTGGAAGCTCGGCGAAGAAAGCATGTGGCTGCGCCAGGCGCGCGCTTACGCCGGCGACACCCACGGCCTGCACCTGCCGCTGATCTGCGGCACCGAAGTGGCCATCGCCTTCGAACAGGGCGACCCCGACCGTCCCTACATCGCCCACGCCCTGCACGACAGCGAACACCCGGACCACGTGACCCTGCGCAGGCGCGACCACACCCGCAACGTGCTGCGTACACCGGCGAACAACAAGCTGCGCATGGAAGACCTGCGCGGGGAGGAGCACGTCAAGCTCAGCACCGAGTATGGCGGCAAGAGCCAGCTGAACCTGGGGCATTTGGTAGATGCCACGAAGAAAAAACGCGGGGAAGGGTTTGAGCTAAGGACGGATGATTGGGGGAGTATTCGTGGAGGCAAAGGGTTGTTCATCAGCGCCGACGGACAGCCCAAGGCGCAAGGCTCGGTCCTCGACATGAGCCCGGCAGTGGAACGCTTGCAACAAGCCGGCGAACAACTGCAAAAACTCTCGCAAGATGCCCAAGCGGCGAACGCCGATCCCGCCGATGTGCAGGCCCAAATGTCGCTATTGCGTGAACAGATCGACGCGCTCAAGGCGCAGGTGATCCTGCTCAGCGCGCCCCAAGGCATTGCCCTCACCAGCGGCCAGCACCTGCAACTGGCGGCGCAGGAGAACATGATGCTCAACGCTGGCGGCGACGCCAACTTCAGTGTGGTCAAGCGCCTGTTCATGGGTGTGGGTCAGGGTTTGAGCCTGTTCGTGCGCAAGCTGGGGATCAAGCTGATCGCCAATCAGGGCGCCGTAAAAATTCAGGCACAGAACGACACCCTGGAACTGATAGCGCGGCATGGCCTGAACATCACCAGCACCGAAGACGAAGTCCATATCACCGCGAAAAAGAAAATCACCCTGAACGGAGGAGGCAGCTACTACACCCTCGATGCGAACGGCATCGAATCGGGAACATTGGGCGATCACAACGTCAAGGCGGTGTACGTCGAGTACAGCGGCCCGGCCAGCATGACCGCCGTGCATCCGGATTACCCGCAAAGCCTGTCCAGACAAAGGCTGAGATTCAATGTAGGACAAGCCCCCAATGCCATCCGCGAGGGCTGGGCGGGCATGCCCTATACCCTCTACGCCGACGGTGCCGTGCTCCAGCGAGGCGTGCTGGACAAGACCGGGCAACTGTCGATCGATCATCAGGTCGTGACCCGCAGCTACCGGTTAGTCATGGCCAACGGCGTGACCCATCACATCCCAGTGCCTGGCGAATACCGCAATGCCGATCAGGCCCATATGGCCAATCGCGGCTTGCACAACCACACCGCGCAGGCCGATTCAGAGATGAGCCAACCCAGCTCGCACACCGATCATCGCGCGCTGTACGACGCGGCGCTACATGCAATCAACGATCAGACAGGGAAGACGTCATGAGCCGCTATGAGTTCGTCTCACCGGTTGCATTCCAGCACAGCCAAGAGGTGACCTGCACCCCGCCCTGGTATGTACAGGACACCGAATATCCGCCCGCCATGGCGACCTATGAACCGTTGATCAATGGTGAAGACACCTTCAAGGCGGTTTACGAGGCTATTTTCAACGCCACGAAAACGGTCGACATCATCTGCTGGGGCTTCCAGCCGTCGATGTATTTCATTCGCGATCGAGATCGAGATCCCAAGGCGCCGAGCATCGGTGAGCTACTCAAGGCCAAGGCGCAAGCGGACGTCAAGGTGCGGATACTGGGTTGGGAGGCGCCTTTCAATGCTGCCGGCCTGTCGGGTGAAGCCAACTTGCCCGGCAAAGGCACGTTCCCCGTCAACGACCGGGCCTTGCAGAGCTCCACCCAGGCGCAATACGACTATGACCGCCAATGGTTTGCCGAATTTGCGGTCCAGGGTGACCAGGCGGTGGAACGTGGTGGACTCAAGCGGCCAGTGTTTGTCAGTCGTGGTTTCGATGTTAACGAACGAGCGGAAATCGCCCATCAAGTGCGACGCGCGAGTCTCGATCCGCAGGTCAGTGGGGCTACGCGCTTCTTCCTGAAAGCGACCCCCACGCATCATCAAAAAACCGTGCTGGTCGACTTCGAACTGCCGGATTGTGCCGTCGGTTTCGTCATGGGCCACAACATGCTCGATGAGTACTGGGACACCAATGCCCATTCGGCGCTGAACCGTTCCGAGGAGCGCAAACCACTCCCCCATCAAGGCCCGCGCGGCATGACCCCGCGTCAGGACATTTCCAGCCGCGTCAGTGGGCCGATCCTGGAAGCCCTGCACAACAATTTCGCCAAGGCCTGGCGCAAGGAAACCGGCGAGGACCTGATTGCCTCACGGCAGTCCATGCAGGTCGGACCGCAACTGCAATGTATCCCGGACGCCACCCGACAAATCGCGCAGATCCTCCGCACCCAGGCCCAGGAGGGCAAGCGCGACATCGAGCAGCTCTACCTGCAAGCCGTCAACAACGCGACCCAGTTCATCTACATCGAAAACCAGTACTTTCGCTGGCCCCCTCTGGCCGAGCTGATCAAGGCTGTGGCAGCGGGCCAGACCAAAGCCGGGCGCGACCCCGGCATACACGGTCCGTTGCACTTGTTCGTGATCACCAATGCCAGCGAAGACAGCGTTGGGTCTGGCGCGGTTAACACCCAGCGCATGCTCCAGAGCCTCGGCCGGGGTGAGCTCATTCCCGGAGTCACCAAGTTACAGCGCATCGAAGCGGTGAAACAAAACGCACCGCCCCGGCCGACCTTCGAACCTCACGACCGCGTCGGGCAGCAGGAACTGGCCAGGTGGGAGGCTGAGCTTGAATGGCAAGCCCGGGCGATCAAGGACAGCACGGTTCAACAGGAGGAACGTCCCGGCCTGAAGGTGCACCTGTGTTCGCTGGTCGCCCCCGACTCGCCCGCGGGCCAACGGTGGATGCCGGTGTACGT